>JBGPNL010000099.1:0-4238 GCA_041487555.1 Minisyncoccia bacterium
AAGCTCATAGGCGATTTCTTTCTTGAGCGGCGTACCAATATACGGGGCCTCAGCGTGGGTTAACTCTTCAAGCTGCTTGCCGCTTAAATTGCCGTATTTTATTGCAACCCGGTCGAGCATCTTTTTCTCGTCGCTATCCAAAGCCTTGCCATCAAGCTCTACGATGCAACGATATATCTCGGTAGGATTATACCCTTCTCGTTCCGTAACGTGTTCAACAGTAATCTCTTTTTTTTCTGTCATTGTCGTCGTTATATCCTCGAGAGAGGTAGGGAAAGGTCCCATCGGGAGCGCATTGTATGTGTCGCCAGTGATCGATTTCTGATATTTTTCATAGAAATCAAAGTCCGCGAAATACAAGAGTTTCGCTAATTTCTTTTTGCCTCGCACCTCGCCCCCGAGCTTTTGGCAAAGGTACAGGATTGCGTTTTGATACTTTTTCTTGTTGAGGGGCATGGATTTACTAAAGAATAACCTGCTTTTAATGAAGACGTGATGTCGAGTCGTTGGCATCTATATACCACTATCATAGCATAATGGTCAAGCAGGACAACGCCGTTCCGGTCATTTTGACGCATCGGCAAACGTAAACTAAAGTAGGGCATTATGGTCGAAGAAAACAGTGTCAGGAACCTTTTTTCATTTCGGTCCGCGACCAGGGAATCGATCGAAGCGAATCGCTCCATTGAAATTTATAATCAAATCTGCTAATATTGTTCATGTATTCCGCGATAGCTCAATGGTAGAGCGGCGCCCTGTCAGAAGGCAGCTTGGAAGAGAAATCCTCCAATGAAAATCTTGGGATAACGGTGAAGGCTAACCCCGCAAGGGTATGCGAACACCGTGGGAACCCCGACGCAAGGTCGGGGGCACCGTAGAGACTAGATACCGAGATGCCTAACGTCCACTTTGGTGGATCACGGCAATGATATAGTCCACGCCTTTTGGAAACATTGGGAAACGTGTAAGGCGATGGTTCCAGGTTCGAGTCCTGGTCGCGGAGCATCCAGCAAAAGTATCGGACAGACCGAGGAAAAATAAAAGCCCGGCGTTTGGCGCCGGGTAGGGAAGTTATCTGTTGTAAAGGCGGTAATTGTGTATGCCGAAGTAAACGTGTGTGGCCCCCGAGGCGATGTGAGCTATTGCCGCGAGTTTCGGATGCCCGCGCTCGTAAAGAAAGCGATGTATGACGAAACTGAATGCCGTCTGGCCGATAGTGCCGCTTACGAGTATGCCCATCTTGTTGCGGTTGCCGAAGGCGACAAGCAGTTTATCGGCTTCATAGCCGCCATGGTCTATCACGTAGACCGTGCTCTTCATGTCGAAAATGCAGCTCCCCGCGTCGGAACCCATCGCAGTCCAATACAAAACCCTTTCCGCCTTTGTGGGCGGTCGGTACGCCTTTCCTTTGTTTCGTGCCGATACGGGAGATTGCGGAAGGGGAAGATTGTTCTCGGTAGGATATTTGGAAAACGTATCAAGATGTATGCGCAGATCCGGCAAAATGAGTTTCGCCGGTTCCTGGGCGCGAAGAGGCAGGCCAGATGCGAAAATACTTATCAATGCAAAAAACAATACTCGCCTTACTTTCAAGATATCCTCCTATTTTCTCCCTTAAGTATCATATAAAAGATGTAACAAGTAAATTCGCAAGCATACGCGAAATAAATGAAAGCGAGCATTGTTAGGGCGCGCATATCCTTATTTCTTGACCATGTTGCGTACCTGCTGTAGTCTGACTCCAGAACTTCCCGAGTTAAGGAGGCGACAGTGTTAAAAATTTTGCATTGGATTGTCGTTGCGGCTGCGCTCGTTGCATTCACCCTTCTCTGTTTTGGCTATCCTCATGGGCAGAAATTTCTTGATGCCGTGGTGACCGTCGAGGGAAGGGCGTATCACTATCGGGTATATCGTCCGCTCAATTGGAGCGCGAATAAAAAATGGCCCGTAATACTCTTCCTTCATGGCGCCGGAGAACGGGGAAACGACAATATGAGTCAAACGAACATTGGCATCGGCGCATTCCTAAGGAAGCATCATGACCTTCCCGCGGTAGTCGTGCTTCCGCAGGCGGCCGAGGGCAAATGGTGGACGGATCCCGACATGGAATTATATGCGCTCCACGCGCTTGATGAGGCCATGAAGCGTTGGAGCGGCGATCCGGATCGGATCTTTCTTACCGGCATTTCGATGGGTGGCTATGGTACGTGGAGCATGGCGTCCCGCCATCCGGAAAAATTCGCGGCAATCGTCCCCGTTTGTGGCGGCATACGATCTGTGCATATCGCCTGGCACGATCTTACGGTCCCCGCCGTAAGCGTTGCCGAAAATCCCTATGCGCAGGTGGCAAAAGGGATCGTTTGCCCCGTATGGGCATTCCATGGCTCAAAGGACGACGTGATCCCGGTAGTTGAAACATACTTTATGGTTCGGTCGCTTTTGGCGGCTGGCCGTGATGCGCGCCAAACAATATACGAGAACGGCGATCACCATATCTGGGACGAAACCTATGCCAACCCGGAATTATGGCGCTGGCTCTTTTCGAAGAAATTAGCGCGCTAAAAACAAAAGCCGTCCCGACGGATATCGAGACGGCTTTTTTTCTTTCTGCATTTGTGGGCTATGCCTTCTGTGATGCCGGAACATCCTCGATTTCACATACCCCGCCCACGCATGCCAATTCTTTTTTCACGTCCGTATTATCATCTTTTTCGTAAAGGAGAATTTGCGAGAAATCGATCTCGGGCATTTTCGCCGCCATTTCTTCATAGTGTTCTTTCGAAATTTCTTCGTAGGGCGCTAAGAGGTAGGCATGGTCTTCGCGCGGGAGGAAGGAGAGGCCGCCGATCATGTTCCAATTGTTGTGCAGCCAGTTCGCGACGCTGATCCATTCATTCGTGCCGACGGAAACCGTGACCGACGGATTATGTTCGGTATAATTTTTTTTCACCTTCTTCCAATGATTGAGCTGATCGAGCGCAGTCAGATCATTTTTTGTGATCGCGCCTTCCGGCGATTTTACCGGGAAGCCGACGACGAACGTATTCGCGGCGGACGCCGACTGGCCGACTTCCGGTGAGTAAGGGATTTTCTGGTCTTTCAAGAGCTGGAAGAGCGAGTCGGTTGAGGCGATGCGCACGCGGCGGATATAGTATTTCGCGTGCCGTGGATGCATGCCGGAAGACGAATCGACAGTCTGCGAAAGGTTGCCCGATGGCTTTACGCAGGTAATGGACGCCGAAGCATTAATGCCGAAGCGCTTTGCGTATTCCGCGTTTACCTCGATCGCATAGTCGCGGAGTTTCGCGAGCACCGCTTCATCGCGTACCACGGGGCAGTCCCATTGACCGGTAATGGAGACGCCGAGGAGCCGTTCGCGGTCGCAATTCTGTTTCCATTCCTTCGAAAGGAAGGGGAAACTCGTGAGGGTCGACTGGTAGGTGCCCAAAATCGCGGCAACTCGCATCTTTTTCATGAGTATTTCCTCGGTATCTTCGGCGCGGGCTACGATCTCCGAAAGATTACAGAATTCTTTTGGCTGGAGGAGGATTTCGCCGCATGGATTCACGCCGATCCGGTTGATCTCGTCTTTTAAGATCTTTTTGCGCCGTTCGGGGATCTGGTAGACGAGGCCGCTGCGGTTGAAGATGCCCCGTTCGCCCGTACCGCTCTTCGCAAGCGAGATCCATTCCTCGAGGAACTGCGCGGCATTCGGTTTTTCGCTATATACCGCGGAATTATTCGCCATCGAACGCTGCGGTTCTGTTATCCAGAATTGCCCGGTTTTTGCGGCGCGCATTTCCTGATCATCAAGGTCGGAAAGCGAGATCATCGCGCTGCGGCGAACGCCGCCCGAGACCACGACTTCGCCGATCTTGCAGCAGATATCGTGCACGTCGAGGTTTGAAAGCCGTTTGCCCTGATGCGAAAGAATTTTTCTTCGCGCAAAGATAAGGAGCGCGCGGAGCGGTTCGGGACCGGAACTTTTTCCACCCATCGTCTTGAGGCGCGCACCCGCAGGGCGGAGTTGCGTGAAATCAAAATCAATATCTTTTCCGTCGAACCAGGTCGTGAGGCCGAGGGTGAGCGCTTCGCACCATCCTTCTTTGCTGTCCTTGACTACATATGTCGAAAGTTTTTTTCCGATCTGTTTTTTTATCTGCGGAAGTTTTTGCACGCTTTGGCTTTCCACCGAGAATCCCACGCCCGTGCCGCACATCGAGATGTACATGATCTCG
>JBGPNL010000100.1:0-4142 GCA_041487555.1 Minisyncoccia bacterium
CAAATAAAAAAGGTCGTTGAATTAACGCTCTATTTTATAGGAGCCACCTCCCGGATTCGAACCGGGGACCTTCGCTTTACAAAAGCGCTGCTCTACCAGCTGAGCTAAGGTGGCATTACCTGCCGAAACCGCGAAGAACAGAATTACTATGACAGAAAAATAAAAAACTGGCAATTTTTGGGGATAAGATAGCTTCCCTTCGAATTTTTTTTTCTATATAGTATAAGCACGTTCACGAAATATTGATCCACCGCCGCCTTTGGCGGGATGTAAGATTTTCTAATCTCGCTTCGCTCGAACAAAATCTAACATGTCCAAATTTACTCACCTTCACGTTCACAGCCACTACTCACTACTTGATGGTCTTTCAAAAATCGACGGCATCGTCGAACGCGTAAAGGAGCTCGGCATGGATTCGATCGCCGTGACGGATCACGGCGCGCTGTACGGCGCGGTGGAATTTTATAAAAAGGCGAAGGCGGCAGGAATAAAACCGATCTTGGGCGTCGAAGCATACGTCGCTCCGCGCGACCGTTTTAGCAAAGAATCAGGGGAACGCTACTTCCATCTCATTTTACTCGCGGAGAACAATACCGGCTGGCAGAACCTCATCAAACTCGTAACAAAGGCGCACCTCGAAGGCTTCTATTATAAACCGCGCATCGATAAAGACCTGCTGCGCGAACATCATGAGGGTATTATTGCGCTCTCGGCATGTTTGGGCGGAGAGGTCGGCCGGGCACTGCTTGAGGGGAAGGAGGAACAAGCAGAAATTGTCGCGCGCGAATACGAAGAGATCTTCGGCAAAGGAAATTATTTTTTGGAAATCCAGAAGCATCCGCATATCGCCGATTCAGAGAAGATTGAACCGCGACTCGTGGCTCTCTCTAAAAAAACCGGCATTCCTCTCATCGCCACGCAGGACAGCCACTACACGAAATCAGACGACGCGGAATATCATGATGTGCTCCTCGCCGTACAGACCGGAAATAAAGTAACGGACGCCGATCGTCTGAGCATGAAAGATGATGATTTTTCGATTCTCTCGCCCGAGGCGATGGAAACGAAACTCGGCCACATTCCGGGAGCGCTCGCGAAGACGGCGGAAATCGCCGCGCGCTGCAATGTAACGATAGAGCTCGGGAAAGTCCTGCTCCCCGATTTTCCAAAGCCGGACGGGAAAACCGCGAATGCGTATCTGTGCGACCTCATCACCGAACGTATCGGCGAAAAATATCCGCCGGAAAAGCAAACTGAAGAAATAAAAAAACGCATTGAGTACGAACTCGACGTGATCACGAAAACCGGATTCGCTGATTATTTTCTTATCGTGCAGGACCTCGTGAACTGGGCGAAAGGCCACGGCATCGCCGTTGGCCCGGGGCGAGGCTCGGCGGCGGGAAGCATTGTCTCCTATATATTGAACATCACGGATATTGATCCTCTGCAGTATAATCTTCTCTTTGAGCGGTTTTTGAACCCGGAGCGCGTGCAGATGCCCGATATCGACATCGACTTCTCGGACCGCAGGCGCGACGAAGTGCTGGCTTATGCCCGCGAGAAATATGGCGAAGACCGCGTAGCGCGCATTATCACGTTCGGAACGATGGCAGCCCGGGCGGCTATCCGCGACGCAGGCCGCGCCATGGGATATTCTTATGCATTTTGCGACCAGATCGCGAAACTCATCCCCTTCAACCCGACCCAGGGTATGCATGAAGGCTGGCTTGATATCTGCCTCAAGGAAGTGGATGATCTGAAGCACATGTACGCCACGAATCCGGAGGCGAAACGACTCATCGACACCGCGCGGCACCTCGAAGGCGTGGTACGGCACGCATCGGTCCATGCCTGCGCCACGGTGATCGCAAAAGACAAGCTTATTGAGCGCGTACCGATCCAATTCGCACCACAGGAAGAAGACACGAAGATCACGCAGTTCGAGATGCACGCCATCGAAGATCTCGGCCTTCTGAAGATCGACTTTTTGGGACTCAAAAACCTCACGATCATCGAGGACGCAACGAAACTCATAAAAGAAATGAAGGGCGTGGACATCGATATCTCGAAGATCCCGCTCGACGATAAAAAAACATTCGAGCTCTTCCAGCGCGGCGATATGACGGGCGTATTCCAGTTCGAGTCTCCCGGCATGCGCAAATATATGAAAGAATTAAAACCGACGAAGATCGAAGACCTCATCGCCCTAGTCGCGCTCTACCGCCCGGGCCCGATCGAACTTATTCCCACCTTCATCAACCGCAAGCACGGAAAAGAAAAGATTACTTACCTGCATCCCGTGATGAAAGAAACTTTAGAGAGCACGTATGGCGTGATCGTCTATCAGGAGCAAGTGATGGATATGGCGACGAAACTCGCGGGACTCACGCGCGGCGAAGGCTACTTACTTATCAAAGCCGTCGGTAAAAAGATCAAAAAACTCCTCGACGAACAAAAAGAGAAATTCATCAAGGGCTGTATTAAAAATAACGTTTCGCCGCAGGTTGCCGCGCATGCCTGGGAACTCATCGAACCGTTCGCACGCTACGGCTTCAATAAGGCGCACTCGGCCTGCTACGCGACGATCGCCTACCGCACGGCATACCTCAAGGCGAATTATCCCGAGGAATCGCTCGCGGCGCTTTTTAATAGCGAACTGAACGATATTGAACGGATCGCATACCTTGTCGAAGAGGCGAAGAATATGCAGATCGAAGTCCTTCCCCCAGACATCAATAAGAGCTTCGTGAACTTCACGCCGGATGGCATAAACAAAATAAGATTCGGATTGCTGGCGGTAAAGAATGTCGGCGAAGAGATCACGAAAGCGATCATTGAAGAGCGCGTGAAAGGCGGTCCGTTCAAGAACTTCGAGGAAGTGCTCACGCGCATCCAGCACAAGGACCTGAACAAAAAATCAATAGAATCGCTTGCCAAAGTCGGCGCCTTCGACTCCCTGGGTATCGAGCGCAATCAGATACTTGAAAACCTCGATGATATCCTCAAATTCGCGAGTTCGATGCGCAAAGGCGCCCTGCCACAGCGCGGCTCATCCTTATTCGGCGCGAGCACCCCTACGGCAAGACTGAACCTCAAGACGGTTTCGCCCGCGACAAGCGACATGAAGCTCGCCTGGGAAAAAGAACTGCTCGGATTTTACCTTTCGGCACATCCCTGGGGCACACATGCCGAAACAGTCAAAAAATACGGCGGCAAGACGATCGGCGAAACGCGCCTTATAAAAAGCAGCACCCTTCCCGTCATTACCGGCGGCATGATCTCGAAAATTCATAAGATCAACACAAAAAACGGCCAGCCGATGATCTTCGTGACCATTGAAGACAATAGCTCGCAAAAACCGCTTGAGATCGTGGTCTTCAACAGTATTCTCGAAAAAACTGCTTTCGTTTGGGAGGAGAACAAAGCCGTGCTCGTGAAGGGCAAGGTTAATTTCCGCGACGGCGAACCGAAGCTGCTCTGCGACAACGCGCGACGGCTTGAGAGTTGACCCAAGAATGATCGGTCTGCTAGGATACATCCAGCTGTCTCAATGAAAAGAGGTGTGCCGTGGACGTCGTTACAAAAAAGTACTACAAGTGCTTTTCCTGCTCCAACCAAATCGTACATGTGAGAATCGAGAACGCGAGGGACGAAATACTCGTTCACGACATTTCGGCTTGTGATTTCTCCTTATACGATTACAAAATCGAGGGCGGACAATTGTTCCCGAGCCGTCCGGCGGTCAAGGAAAGATTGGAGCTCGAGGAAACCCTCGACAAAATACAACTTTCTGATACGAACGCCGATGCCCCGATCGGAGGCATCTGTGACGATTGCCTCAAGACCGAGTCAACAAAAAACCTCGTCGCCGCATCGCGCATAGAATTCGCGGCGGCCAACGCATTCTAAAAAACGCCGCTCAATGTATGAAGCGGCATTTTTATTTCTTATTCAGTAAACTGCTCTTATATTTTTCCGGTTGATGCGGCGCGAGGACTACAATCTTCGGATGCCAGTCGAACTTTTCAAGATATTCGTTAATATCTTTTTCTAATTCTTTTTGATCGTAGCCCAGCGCGATAATATCGGGCCTGTGCTGCACTACCACTTCGTAGGTGCTCAACTCCGCGTCCCCCAGCACC
>JBGPNL010000101.1:0-4083 GCA_041487555.1 Minisyncoccia bacterium
CACATATGCCGGAGAACTTTGCGAAGAGCTCCACGTCGCGTACCCCTTAAATTCCAGGGGGGCAACATACCAGAGTTCTCCCTTCACCATTTGCAAAGTAAGCTCACCGTTCTCGATCTGGAACTGGCTGCCAATCGCGCCATCCTGCCCGATCACTTTTTGGGCAAGATACAGCGCGTTCTCGCGGGTCGACATGCGCATGTGCTTCGGATCCTTGGGCTGGACGTCCTGCGTCCATTCCCGCGTTTCCATTGCACCGATCATGTTCTGATAATCGCCCGTACGCATGAACTCGCTGCCCACGATCTCGCTGCCAAGATAGCATAGCAGGGCGAGAGCGGCGGGAGCACATGCGGCGAAAGGAAAGTCATCTTCTTCGACAAACATCAAGGTGATCGCGTCGATTACCCAAAGGATAAACACGCACGCTCCCGGAATACCGAAGAGCGGCCAGACGGTCGAAGGCACTGCAAGGTAAAAGATGCCCCACAGAGCGAAAAATGAAATCACCGCCTGCACGCCGGCTCCAACAAATTTACGGCCGATGAGCAGTGGAACGGTCCCGACCAACGCGCAAACCAATGCTGCTGCAAAGTAATATCCCACGTTCTTCCTCCTCTGAAAGATCGCACTTCGGTTGAGCCGAAATGCCTACACTTTTTTACAAGCGTACTGCGGCCATTTTAGCATATAAATTATCGAATGTCAAACAAAAAAGCAGGGTGAAATTTACCCTGCTTGCGTTAGTTATATGATACGGCTTGTTTTCCGCAAAGTTGCCTCTATCGAATCCCTGAGGACGTTGGTTGCCTTGCCGATTTCGTTCGATTTATCGCCATTCAACCCTCCCGTAATAGTGAGCGGAGGGGTGAGCCGGATCGAAGAAACGCCGCAATCGACGAAAAGCACTCCGCGCTTGATCGCTTCATGCATTACTTTCGTTCTGAAATCCGGAGCCGGATTTTCCGTTTCCCGGTTCCAGAATTCCATGCCATGCATAAGCCCCATGCCATCCGTGCGATGCACGACCTGGGGGAAATCCTGAGCAATCATGCGCAATGCGGGACCAAGCACCTTATCGCCAAGATCCTTTGCGCGTTGCGGCAGGTTTTGCTGGTTAATTTCGCGCAAGACCGTTCTTGCGACGGCTGACGGAATCGGTCCGCCGGCAAACGTGCTTGATTGCCTGCCGCGCTCTGTAAAACCGAGCTCTTTCCGGTACAGAACGGAGCTGATCGGCAATCCGCCTGCGATCGATTTTGAACTGGTGACGATGTCAGGATCAATGTTGAAGTGTTCGAAGCAGTAGAACTTTCCCGTCCTGCCGAACGCGGTTTGTACTTCGTCGACCACAATGAGCACCTTGTTCTTTTTCAAGATACGGATCAAGTCTTCGATCGCGTCTTTGGAGGGAATAACCATGCCGCCCTCGCCTGGAATGAGTTCGAGGAAAATTGCGCTGATAACGCTCAAATCGATTTTTCCGTCGTCGCAGTCGGCTAGGAATTCTTCAATGTATTCTGTCGCCGATACATTTCGCCGTCTCGGTTCGCCGTTGTTGCTGAAGAAATAAAACGGGTGCCGTGCCGGAAAAGGTATGTGGTTTACTGCGATTGCATTGGTGGGATAGCCTTCCCGTTGAACGGGCTTGGAACAGGTGATCGAAAGCGAGCCGAGCGTCCGCCCGTGAAAACCAAGCCGGAATGCCAAAAATTCTTTGCGCCCCCGGTCGCGTATCGGCCCGTTCATGCGCGCATTAAAGCACAATTTGAGCGCGATCTCGTTCGCCTCCGTCCCCGAATTTCCAAAAAGCGCCTGCATTTCATATTTTCGAGGAAAATGTTTCGTAAGCAGCCAGGCCAGCTTGAGCGCGTAGACATTCGAGATGTCATGGTCCGGATATCCTGCGACATCTCCCAATTCGCGCGCTGTTTCGAAAAGCGAACGCACGAGAGCTCTGTTTCCATAGCCGATATTTTTTGTGCTTATCGCACAAGACATATCGAGCAGGTTGAGGCTCCGGAGGGCCTTGTGGTCGTATAGCTTCACGCGCGAACCACTTCCCGATTTATACTCCCAGTCCTGATTGATAGACGTGGTAAGCCCGTAGCTTTCTTGCAATTCTTTCCATGACACCTTATCCACTTCCGAAAAGAGATCCACTGCTGCGGGTGCTTTTTTAGCCATATCTAGCTCCTTTTCAAGAGGTCTTTTGCTACTTGTGTTATAGCCCCGATAGGCCTCAAAAGTCAAAAAAGGCCTGTTTTCCCTATGTTTTACGGGGTAAAAGAAAAGCACCCGCGAGAATTAGCGAGTGCTTGTGATAAAACGCAGAATTACGGTTTCCAGCGGAACGTTACGGCTGAATCGGCAGGAAGCGAATAGGAAAAATATTTCTCCTGCCAGCCGACATTGAAAGAGAATGGGGCATTTTTGCCGTTCCACACGACGAGGACGATCGAACCGTCCGGGTTTAGGAATGCCGTGCTCTCCACGCTCCCCCCCGAGACGTCTGCGGCGATGTGAAACGCTCCGGGCACGACGAACTTGCTCATGTGGCCCAGGGCGGCATAATCGGCAGTCATAACTGCCTCTGGCGAGGGGGTTCTTGTATCGATGGTTACCAAACCGGAGTTCTTTCCGGACGGGCACGTGTGATAGCTGTCGTGCGGATCGAGCGCCAGATTCCACAACACGACGCTCCGACTCCAATTATTCACCGCATCGATGATGATCGGCATCGCACCGTGGAGCGAACTTTCGATGTTCTGTTCCCCTCGCTGCTGGTACGCGCATTCCGTCATCCAGATATCCTTTCCGGGAAAAAGGTTATGCAGTTCGGTTTGAGCTGCGGGGATCCCTTTGTAGCAGTGCATCGCCGTTCCGGCGATGAAGGAAGCCGCTTTCCGATTCCGCAGAACGGCGATCGGATATTCCGGCGTCCCCCAGTTATGGTCGAACGCCATGATCTTCGTCTCGATCCCGGCACCGCGAAAAGCGGGACCGAGATATGTGCCGATGAAACGAGCTTCTTCGGAAGCGGTCAGATTCATGCCCTGGTAATTATCCGGCATGTACAGCGGTTCATTTTGCGGCGTCACGGCATAAATG
Source organism: Minisyncoccia bacterium (assembly GCA_041487555.1). Taxonomy (GTDB): domain Bacteria; phylum Patescibacteriota; class Minisyncoccia; order UBA6257; family 2-01-FULL-56-20; genus DATLTV01. Next base: position 3,112 of record JBGPNL010000101.1, read on the forward strand.
GGAACGCCAGCCGCCTCGTACGCCTGCACGAATTTCACAAAATAGTTTGCAAGCGGGGCATACGACGATTTTTTGAGACCTCCACCGATCATGGAACCGGAAGTTTTCATCCACGCCGGCGGGCTCCATGGGCTCGCCATTATTTTGAGGCGCGGATTCAGACGGCGCGCCTCGCGCAAAAGTGGGATAATATAGCGTCGATCGCGGTCGATGGAAAATTCCTTCAAATTCGGATCTTTCTGCCCGCTGGGTACGTCGTCATAGCTGTAATAATCGAAGAGAAAATCGCTTGAGCCGATCGGCTGCCTCAGAAAACTAAGGCCGATTCCCTTCTGCGGGTCGAAAAGCTTCTCCATGAGGCTCTTTCGGTCGTAATCCTTCAGATTGCTGATGAGCCAGCACGAGCACTCATTGAGTGATGCACCGAAACCATCCATCCTCTGGTACGTTCTTTTGTGATCTACGGTAACGGTTGGCAGGGCCGAGCGAAAGCCGACAAAATCAACCGCCGGTTGCTCTTCCAATAATTCCGAAAGATCGTCGTTCGACCGATACACTTCGACTTCCTGGGCGTGAGCGAAAGAAACGATCAAGCCGGAAAACATTGCCGCGAAAAAGAATGCGGACATCATCGTCGGCACGCACATTCGCAACTTTCTTTTCTGCATATCGTGCCATCCCTTACTGACAAACCAAGGCTTCCTTAATTGAATTACAGCCCATGTGCACTGTCAAGAAATGGCTCCTGGCGGTTTCGTACATCGGGCTTGAAGTTTCTTCGCAATCAGTTATATAGTGAGAACAGTTTGCTTGATCCCTAAAGGAGCATCCGATGCTTCGAAAGACATATTGGCTTTTTATCGCTGCGATCTTGATCTGTCTCGCCATGCCGCAGCAGGCGCCTGCCCAGGCCAAAGCCAAGCACGTTTTGAGCCGCGCAGAATTACGCCTTGAAAGAGAGCAGGACATCCG
>JBGPNL010000102.1:0-4074 GCA_041487555.1 Minisyncoccia bacterium
GCGCTCGACAATACGCCCATGGCATCGGCCAAAGATTCCACCGCGCACATGTGGCTCGACAATCCGTTCAAGGGCAGTGGCGCTTCCTGGTGGCATAAAATGTTTATGACCCATCCGCCCATCGAAGAACGCATAAAAGCGTTGCAAGCAATCTCGGTTTAAGATAGAAATAAGGGTAATGACCCTCAAAGAACGTCTCGAAAAACTATTGAAATGGGCCGGTGTCGGTGAAGAAAACCGGACCCTTTGGCTGCAGAGGATAGACGCTTTACCGTTCGATAGAGCGGAAACATTCATCTATATCCTTGAGAAATTCGGCAAGGAGGATATCCAATTTTTGGCTAAAAATCTGAACGATAAGATCGAATTCGCCCGCACGAACGACCGGGCGCTTTTCCAGAGAGCGCTTCGCGAAGAAGCGGTATTTTTATTGCAAAAGTAAAAATATGGAACGATTACATAGCGAACAATCGGAAGAGATAAAAAACGAAATTCTCGACATGCGACCGGAAGCTAAAGCACTCCGGGCGATCGAAGAAGAGAGCGCCGAGCTTGAAGCATTGACCGAAAAGAAGCCCGCCCCAGAAGGCAAGGAAGCCCACGAATGGCAACGAAATAGAAAGTGGAAAAAAGCTGCCCTGCACGCCTTAACATTTATGGCGTTCTCCGGCGTCGGTATCGAAACGCGAGCGCAGAATCAGATCTTGCCGCAGAAAGACGGCACAGCGCTCATTGAAACGACCGGCGAAAACGATCCGAAAAAAGTGGAAGCAAATGGAAAGAAGGCCGAGAAGCTTCGCCTGCTCATTGAAGACAAAAAATTCAAAGAGAGAGTTGCGCGTCTCATCGGAACGTATGGAGAAACGATAAACTTTCTTCGCGTTGAAATAGTCGAAAACGAATGGGATCTAGAGGAACTTAAAACCGCAACGGGCAACCGGCGCAACTATTTATTGACCAAACTCGCCGGCAGTTATGATTATTACTGGAATAAAAAGGAAATCGTGAAGCACGCGGAGAAGTTCACGGAGATGCCCGGGGTCTCCGGTTTCGAACTCGCCGGGCATAGCAATCAAAAAGTGGAGGCGATCCTCAAAGAATATCCTGCCGATCTTCTTACGAACATAGACGAGGTCCGCTACGTGGACGCCGTGGAAAATGCCGTCGCCCCTCCCGCGCCCGAAAGCGGAGAGAAAAAGGAAAGCGTTGTGTATGGTGTCGCAGGCCGGGCGTATAATGTCGGCATCCAAAGCGTGCTCTGGCACGGCCGGGGGTATGAACATAGCAATGTGCTTACCATCTATAAGGCGAGCGGGGAAAAGCCCCACACTGAAAGCCAACTGCGGGATTTACTTGCCCACGAGATTCTTCATTATTACGACTGGGAGACAAGTCCTCGCCTTACCACGGGCGAGCGTTTCGAGATGCTCGATGAACAAACAGAATATCTTGATAATCCGAAGCGGCGGAAATCCCATTATACGGACGAACTCGTTCCAGAAGAATACAAAAAGAATCACTGGGACGAAAAGGCGATGCGGTTGAGACAAGCGAAAGAATTATGGGCCGAAGAGTTCGAAGACTTTTCCGGCGGATTCACGACGGCTCGCTATGAAACGATGAAGCGCAATATAATGAACGGGAAATTGGAAGATTTTTCAGGCGTAAAATTTTCCGATAAGTGGCTGAATAATATGCAGATAGGGGATTATGTAAAAGCGACGAACCTGGTGCGCGATAATCAGTCGGGGAGGCCTTCCATGCACGGCGTACGGAGATAACCTGGTGCCCTTCGTGTGCTATAATTGAGAAATGAATCCCGTTAGAGATAACCCATCTACAAATTAAATCTAATCTTTTCGACATGTTCATGCGTCAATCAAAGGTCTCGCTGTGTTCAAACGGAAACGCAATCGTTTCCTATCTCTAACGGGATGAAATTCATCTGGGAGATCCGCGACAGCATTTACAGTCCGGAGTATTACAAGGGGCTTCTTACCAAGCCTTTTTCGTATTCCTTGAAGTATTTTTTCATGCTTGTCCTGTGTATCGCGCTTGTCGTTTCCGTCAGCTTGATGTTCCCGGTATTTTCGGCGGTACATTCATTCCTCGCGAATGTGGGGATGAAGGTACTTGAATATTATCCGGATGAATTGCGGATTACGATCAAAAATGGCGTCGTTTCGACGAATGTGGTTGAGCCATACGTCTTACCCATGCCGCCCGAGTTCAAATCCGCTTTTCAGAGCGCGCAGGACCGTGCCGGAAATAACGTCAAGGTAAATATAAATATAAATGTGAATGCTAAAAATTTACTTGTTATTGATACAAAAACCCCGTTCACGATTGATGAATTCAAAAAAGCTGACACGGAGATTCTTTTAACAAAAGACAGCGCCGTGTATTACGACAAGGGGAATACCGTTGTCGCGCCCCTCGATAAGGTCTCCGACTTCACGCTCGATAAGGGGAAAATAACCTCTTTTCTCAATAAAGCGCAGCCATATTTCCGGTTCGTTTACCCCTTGATCGCCGTGGGAATGTTCTCCATATTTTTCTTCGGTGCCGCCTTCAACATGTTCTATCTGCTCTTCGCGGCGATTTTGATCTTACTCATCGCCCGCATGAAGAAAGCGTCCTTGAGCTATGGCAAATCGTACCAGCTGGGGCTCCACCTTATAACGCTTGCCCTCATTATCGACAACCTCATATTTCTTGCCGCTCCGAATGTCCATGTGCCGTTCTTCGATACCATCATAATCGCCGCACTTGCGTGGATGAATCTTACAAATAATGCTCCCGTCGAAGCAGTGCTCGCCGCGTCGCTGCAGGCATAGCACTGATGACGCAAAAATTTGGAAAAACAATAGTGATTGCCCTCGGCGGCTCTATTGTCTATCCGGACGATATCAATGTCGCCTATCTTAAGGCATTCAAAAAATTCACGGAGAGGTTTTTGAAGAAGGGGATAAAATTCGTCATCGTGATCGGCGGTGGAAGATTAGCCCGCGTTTTCCAGGACGCCGCGCATAAGGTTTCGCCCATTACGAACGAGGACAAAGATTGGATAGGAATACACTCGACGCGTTTGAATGCGCACCTCTTACGTACGATTTTCCGAAAAGTAGCCGATCCGGTGGTCTTTGACCATCGTGGCAAGATCAAGAAATTAAAATACCCCGTGACCATAGCTTCGGGTTGGCGCCCGGGGTGGTCAACCGATTTCGTGGCGGCCGCGATTGCGCATGACTTGAAGATCCCCGAGTATGTTGTCGCGGGGAAGCCGGCATACGTCTTCGACAAAGACCCGTCGCGTTTTAAAGGCGCGAAACCGTTCCCGGAGATGAGTTGGGAAAATTATCGCAAGCTCATTCCCAAAAAATGGGTCCCCGGCTTCCATTCGCCGGTTGATCCGGTTGCGGCAAAGCTATCGGACGAGGCGAACATCAATACCATCATTATAAACGGCAGAGACATAAAGAATTTCGGGAAGCTTTTAAGCGGAAAAGATTTTCAGGGGACGGTGATCGAATAAAAAAGGCAATCCGCAGTCATTCTGAGGCACGGCCGAACATGCCGGCAGGCAGGCAGGGAATCTCCATGAATAGCGTGGAGATCCTTCGCTTCGCTCAGGATGACATTGAGGATCCGCGTTTCTTATGCCCCACGCTCCAGGCGTAGAGCACGATCGCGGCGGAAACGGAGGCATTGAGTGATTCTGTGCGCGCGTGTATCGGAATGCGGAGCACGGCGTCCGAGTGTTCGAGTGTTTTCGCGCGGATGCCCTCTCCTTCGGACCCAATAACGAACACCGAGGGCGCGTCGAATTTTTCTTTTGAAACGTCGCGCGTTCCTTCCATCGCGAGCGAATAAATTTTAAACCCCGCATCCTTCAAGGCGAGAGTGGCCTGGTTGATATTTCCGATTGAGACCAAGGGAATTCGGAATGCCATTCCGGCAGAGGCTTTTACCACCGCGCCCGTGATCGGTGCCTGGCGGTGCGGGGGGATTAAGACGCCCGCAGCCCCGAAGGCCGCCGCGGAGCGAATAATAGCTCCTACGTTGTGTGGATCC
>JBGPNL010000103.1:0-4041 GCA_041487555.1 Minisyncoccia bacterium
CCTGCGCATTGGCGTCGACACGCTGACGCGCGATCTCATCATGGCCGGCGCCGGTGCTTACTCCGGATCCCAGTCGGGAAGCCTGTCTGGATTCTTCGCGCCGATTCAGCCCGCCAAGCAGGGCAACCTCGCACTCTATAACAACCCGAAAGTGGACAAGCTCATAGGCGCCATCCGCCAGGAACCCGACGCCGCGAAACGCGTATCGGATTTTAATGACCTTCAGGCGCAGATCGCAAATGACGCCCCGGCCGTCTTCCTCTTTTCGCCCGACTATCTTTATATCGCGAGTAAGGGCCTCCATGGCCTTGAGGCGGGCCTCATAAGCGAACCGTCCGAAATATTCACATCGGCAAATACCTGGTATTTGAAGACCGCGCGGGTTTTAAAATAAGAAGGTGCTTGACTTCCTCAAGATCCCCTGCTACAATGGAAACAACATTAGGTAACTCCTCCTTTGCTAATTCGCGCTCGATGACCTTGAACCAGATGCAAAACCTGGCTGACGCATAAGCCCTTTCCCTAAAAGGTTCTTCGGCGCATTCACTGCTAATAACAAGACTGGGCAGGTGGCGGAACTGGCAGACGCACTGGCTTCAGGAGCCAGCGAGAGCAATCTCATGGGGGTTCAAATCCCCCCTTGCCCACTAAAAGAAAAAATAAATGAGTAAATTAGAACGTCCGGAGAATAATCCGGAAAACGAAAAACAAAAGCATTGGAACGAAACTGTCGCACGCATAGAAAAAACCGTGGATGGTTTGGGTCATCCGATTGACGGGGGAATCAAAGAAACGGTGATTGGCCTTAACGCATTAGGAATTAATACGACGGCTTCATGCGAGGGCCACGCGGATCGAGGAATAGCGGCACCATGGATTTATATAGAAACAGAAGAAGCTGCAGAATCTAGCAATGTATCGCGTAAAAAATTAAAAAATACCGCAAGCGATGAGGAAAAACGGGGCATCTGGCACGAACACCATGAACGTCTTAACCAGGCAAAAGAAAAAGGGTTGGAGTTAATGAAAAAAATGATGAATTATTTGGAGTCATTTTACAAAGATCGCGCAGTCCCCTTTGATACACGCCTTATCCTTGAAAGTTTTGCCGATGGCGCAAGGCTGCAAAATCAGGGCACGCTACTTCAAAAATTTGCCGACGAAGAAACTAAAATAAAAAAGCTTGCCGAATATCAGGCGGAAATGCGAATATTTGTCGAATTCCTTAAACAAAAATTTTTTGAAGAAACATAATTTATCCCATGGATGAGAATTTCCCATCAATCAACGACAAAAACGAGCTGACGGATCTCGAGGATTTTATCGCGAGCTCAAAAGAAGAGATTGAAAAGAAATCCGCTGGCACGGCGGAAAGTTGGCTCGCCCAATTCGACGCCCGATTACTTGCCCTTGAGGCGCAGCTTGCGAACAAAGAGATCGAGCAGCTTGTCCCCGCGGACAAATACCAATTGGCGCCGATGAAGATAGAAGAACTGAGATACCAGCTCGCCGGGATCAAAGAGAAATATCTCGGTAAAAATGCGCCGCTCCCGCTCGAAACCAAACAAGAGCTCCTGGAGCAGCTGGATGTTTTAAAAGATTAAGAAAAAACCAAATGTTCGAAGCACTTGATTCAACGCGCGACCTGCGTGACAAACTCGCCGACATGCTTGAGGCGCAGGCGAGAAGCGAAGAAGAAAAAGATCGCCTGAGCCAATTCCGCCGCGGCGAACTCCTCGAATCGCCGCCGGTCAGATCAGCCATGGGAAGCCTCGTATCAAAAATTGCTGATAAAGAAACGCGCATCAAAGCACTTCATCTTTATTCAGAAATATTGAAACAAAAAACGTAGAAATTTTTATAAATAAATCAAAATATCTCGTTGGATAAACAAAAAATAAAGAAATAATTAAAAACTAAAATAAGATATATGAACAAGAAAATAGAAAATACAGAACGGACCGCAACGTCTCCGGTAGAGCGACCGCACATCAAACCGCCCGCGATACCTGCCCGCCGGGATCCCGGCGCAGGCGGGAGACGGATCGAGCCGTCGATTCATCCGGCATCGGCCCCGCAGCAGCAACCGTTGCGGGCAAGCCGGCATGAGCCAAGGCCGCATAATGCGCCCCGACCCCAATTCTCCTCTCATGCGAAACCCCATACCGCGGAACCACGCCGAACGGGAATTTTGGGTGGCAGAAAACCGATGGTGCGCGAAGCGTTAGCCGAAGGAGGCGACGCTACAGCGCTTCGCTTCGTTCCTTTGGGCGGCCTCGAAGAGGTCGGCCGCAACTGCATGTTCTACGAATATAAAAATGAGATCGTAATCATCGATATCGGCTTGCAATTCCCCGAAGAAGAAACGCCGGGAGTGGACTACATTATTCCCAATATCTCCTACCTCGAAAAGAAAAAGCAGAACATCCAGGCGATCATTTTGACGCATGCGCATTACGACCACATCGGCGCCCTGCCCCACCTTTTGGAAAAGCTCGGCAACCCGCCAATCTACGCCACTTCGATCACGAAAGCGATCATTGAGCGGCGGCAGGAAGATTATCCGAACGCGCCCAAAATGCGCGTGCTCGTCGTAAAGAACGGCGACAAAGAAAAAATATCGAACCATTTCGACGCGGAATTCTTCGGCGTCCCGCATACCATCCCCGAAACAACCGGCGTGGTCTTGAAGACCCCCGTCGGCAACATGGTGCACTTTGCGGACTTCCGCCTGGACTACGACGAAAAAGGCAATCCGCAGGGCCTCGAAGAATTCGAGCGCATCGGCAAGATGGGCATCCACACGTTTACCATCGATTCCACGAACGCCGAAAAAGAAGGTCATTCCATTTCCGAAAAAACCGTCGAGAAAAACCTTGAAGAAATTTTCAGCAAGGCCGACGGCCGCATCATCGTGGCAACGTTCGCATCGCTCCTTACCCGTATCGGCGAGATCATTAAAATTTGCGAAAAGATCGGCCGTAAGGTGGCGCTGAACGGCTACTCGATGAAAACGAACGTGCAGATCGCGCAGAACCTTGGTTTCATCAAAGCGAAGCAAGGCACGATCATTCCGGTTGAAGAGATCAATAAATTCAAAGACGAAAAAATTATGATCCTCTCGACCGGCGCGCAGGGAGAATCGAACGCGGGGCTCATGAAAATGATCAACGGCGAGCATCGCCACATTAAACTGAAACCGGGCGATACCGTGGTCCTCTCCTCATCCGTAATTCCTGGAAACGAACGCGCCGTGCAGGTCGTGAAGGACGATCTCTCGCGCCAGGGCGCGACGGTCTATCATTCGGCGCTCGTCGACATCCACTCATCGGGCCACGCGCCGAAAGACGATTTGAAGATCGTCATGAAGCTCATCAAGCCGAAATTCCTCGTCCCGGTGCACGGTTATTACTTCATGCGCGCAGCAAACGCGAAATCCGCGCGCGAAGTCGGCATTCCGAAAGAAAACGTCATCCTTATGGACAATGGCCAGGTCGCCGAACTTACGAAAGACGCCTTCAAAGTAACCAAGGAAGAGGTGCCGGCATTCTACGTAATGGTAGACGGCTTAGGTGTGGGCGATGTCGAAGAAGTCGTGCTCCGCGACAGACGGGCATTGGCGCAGGAAGGCATGATCGTGATCATCCTCGCGATCGACCGCGATAAAGGCAGAGTACTCAAAAGCCCGGACATCATCTCGCGCGGATTCATTTTCCTCAAAGAAAACAGCGCGATGCTCGAAGAAATCCGAAAAAAAATCCGCGATCTCGTGACGCGCTTCCCCGCAAATCAGGCCATCGAAGCCGATTACCTCAAGACCGTCCTCCGCGATCAGATCGGCCAGTTCTTGTACAATAAGACCCGCAGGCGGCCGATGATATTGCCCGTGATAATAGAAATCTGATCCTTATTTTGTCATTCCCGCGAAGGCAGAAATCCACGCTCCCGAATCAAAAGCCGCATAACGCGGCTTTTGTGTTAGAATTGGAATTATGAAAGATGTTTTGGTTTCCGGTATCCAGCCCACGGGCAGATTGCATA
>JBGPNL010000104.1:0-4027 GCA_041487555.1 Minisyncoccia bacterium
AACGTATCCGATAGTTATAATCGAAAAACGGCGGCAGATACCGGCAGGTAATATAGCAATATTTGTTAATCGTCGTTGAAAGCACCACGCCACCGTTCACATCGGCCCACGCCGGATAGTCCGTGCCGCCGCCGAAAAATGACACTCGGAATGGGGTTTTAGTGATAACCATTGGGATATGTTTTTTTATACCAGGCGACCGTCTTTGCAATGCCCTCTTTCAGAGGAGTTTTTGCCCGCCAGCCAAGTAGCCGTTCCGCCTTCGAAACATCCAGCATCCGCTTTTTGAGCATAACAAGCGCCGCGGTATTATAAAATAGCTTCGCATCTTTAAAACCATCCGCGTCTATCGCCGCCTGCACGACATCCGTTACGGTCACCTGCACGCCCGTGCCCAAATTGATTGGATCGTATTTTTCAATCTTTTCGAGCGCGAGAAACAGGCCCTCCACAAAATCTTTTACATAAATAAGGTCCTTAATCTCCTTGCCATCGCCCCAGACTTCGACGGGGTTGCGATGCTCAATGACCTTGTGGATGAGCGCAGGAACCACATGCGAGGTTTCGATATCAAAGTTGTCGAGCGGCCCATACATGTTCGCCGGCCGAATGACAACGGTCTTCATCGGCTTCTTCAACCAGTTGGAATAGGTTTCGCAGAGAATTTCGCCGAAACGCTTCATCCAGGAAATTGGATAATATTTTTCGAACGGCGGACCGCTCATCATTTCTTCTTCTTTCATCGGATGCTCGTAGGGCGGATAAACGGCGTTACTGCTGATATAAACGAATTTTTGTACGCCCGCTTCGTATGCCGATTCGAGCATCCACGCATTCATGACCACGCTCGGATTCACGATCGCGAGGGGTGTTTTTGCCACGACCGGCGCTCCTGCCGTCGCCGCGGCACACATGATCACGTAGTCCATGCCCTTAACAGCTCTCACGCAGTCTTCTTTTACGGTGAGGTCGGCTTTCACATATTCGATACGCGGGTCTTTAATAACCACGGCTTTTTTATGGATCGTTCCGCGAAGCACGGCGCCGGTCTTCAACAATTCCTCGACGACATTCGCGCCGAGAAAACCAGCCGCCCCCGTAACGAGGATCTTTTTACCCGTAAAAGCGCTCATTTCGCCGGTTCGGTGAAATAATTTTTCTTGTCGAGATATTCCTTTTCATGGTCGAGATACCACTTCCAGGTCTCTTGCAAACCATCTTTGAGCGATGTCGAAGGATTGAAATGGATCCATTCTTTCGCGCGCGTAAGATCCATAACCCGGCGCTTGAATCCCGATGGCTTCGTCGCGTCAAACACATATTTGAAATCGAGGAAGCTCGCGAGCGTTTCCACAAGTTGTTTAATAGTGTATTCCTTGCCCGAGCCGAGATTTACGAATTCTCCGCGCGTTCCGTAATAAAGCGCCTGGATCATCCCCTCGGCAACGTCCTTGCTGTACGCAAATTCGCGGATGGCCGAACCGTCGCCCCAGACCACTACCGGATTTTCTTTAGCGTGAATGCGGTACATGAGCGAAGGAATGACCATCGCATTGTTCGGATCGAAATTGTCGCCCGGCCCATACACATTGCATGGCCGCACCACAGCAAAATTTTCGAGACCGTACTGAATTTTGTAGGCCTGGATCTGTAACTCTGCCATCCGCTTCGCCCAACCGGGAAACATATCCATCGGCGGTCCATCAAGATTTTCCGTTTCTTTGAAAACCTCCGCGCTTGAATAAGCGCCCACCGAACTCGTGTAAAGAACTTTTTTTACGCCATTCATCCGACAGGCTTCGAGCACGTTCGTGTTGAACATAAGGATCGGCACAAAAAAACTCGCGGGTTTCGTCTTTGTGACCTCGATCGAGCCCTTCACGCCCGCAAGATGGAACACAAAATCGGTGTTCTTTGTCGCCTCCTTACAAAAAGCAAATTCCGTTAGGTCGCCAAACACATGCTCCGCTTTGGGATTCACATTCACTTTGTCGAGCGAAACTATGCGGACTTTGGCACCCGCATCCACAAGTATGTCCACCGCTTGCCTGCCGATCATGCCCGTACCCCCGGTAATAAGGATTTTTTTACCCGCAAAACTCTTGAGAATCTCCGGATCAATCATAGAAACAATAATACTCTTGATTCGGCTCGGATGTCAAAAAAGCGAAGCTGGCCATGTCCGATCTTATTCCCTCTCCCACAGAATATTTGTATGGTTTCCTTTTTTAGCAGTGTAGGTCTCTAATAAACTAATGGCATTAACCGGGACAAGTTTCTTTTGTGATTCATTAATTTCGTAAAGACTGAATCCGTTGGCGAGAAATAGCTCCGGATAAGCGCGTGGGGGGGCACCGGCTTTTGTAAGGCCGGCGGGCCAAAACTCAGAAATGACTTTTACTGCGGGGTTGTTGTTCAGTACGCGAAGCATCCCCTGTGCCGCCACAAATTCGGCTCCCTGAATATCCATTTTAATAAAATCGATCTTCTGTCGGTTATTTTTAAAATAATCGTCGATCGAGGTACATTCTACTTCGATATATTTTCTTCCGTCATGTGCATCGTACATCTGATGATCCCCGGGGTCTTCGCTTAGGTATAATTTACATTTTTCAGTTCTATCGGCAACCCCCTTATTCACCAACACAACATTTGCATAACTATTCGCTTCTATGTTTTTTTTGAGAAGCGCGAAATTGGCCGGATCGGGCTCGAAAGCGAAAACCTTCCCCTCTTTACCAACAAGTTTTGCGAATAGAAGCGTATAGTATCCGATATTTGCCCCAATATCCAAAACGATATCTCCCGTTTTGACTATTTTCTCCATAAGTTCCGTCTCATACTCCTCATAAGTCCCGTTGATCGAAAGATTCAATGAGTCTTTTGGATCCAGAAAAATTTTATGCCCTCGAACCGTGGCGAAATTTGATTTCAAATGTTTAAGCGCAAATCCATGGATAGTTCTGAGAACGGGCAATCCCGCGATACCGTGTCCTCCGAAAACGGTTCTCGCAGATTTGTAAATTTTAATTAATGTTGTTCTTCCGCGCATGCTTTTATGCCTTTAATTAATGAGTTTCGCTCTCCGTCCCAAAGCTTGAAAGCAATCCGCCATACCACTGCTTCCCGGAAAAATCCAAAAATGTGGTCTTCCGTTTTGCTGGACTGTTTTCATGGAACTCCTCCATGAGCAGATTACGGACATGATTGCGGAGACCATTCAAATCTTGCGCCATTCGTAAGAGGTCATTATATTTTTCCGGCGCGACATGCATTTCGTCCTTCAGCCGCCACACGTGCAGATTCGCCTGGGCTATAAAAATAATCAGCCGGGTAATACGCCCCGAGAACGGATGTGGGGAATGCGCAAGCATACCTTTTATATCAACGCTGATGTTGGTAAGTTCGGCCGCATATCCTACCTTTTTCCCGTCTGGAAAAAGAGTTTCTTTAATCTGCGCGATAGTAATTGCATCGATAAGGTCGGTCAATAAGAATACATATCCCGCCAACGTATCTTTCTCGCCATGATGAGCCGGTGATTCGGAACCGCCGATAACGTCACGACCCCTCGTAATACTCATCGTCCAGCCGCGCAAATCTTCGGTCCAGGTATTTGTCTTTTTTTGCGCTAGGTCTGTGGCACCAAGTTCTTTTGCTATCAAATTCTTCAACTGGTTACGGATGCCGTTCAACTGATGGCCGAGCTTCGTCATGGTATCAAACTGCTCCGAATCCTTCTGCATGATATCCTTCACGTACCAAATATGGAGATTCACTTGAGCTAACGCCACAAGTAATCGAATACTATACGCATCGAGCTTCTGACCACGTCCAAGGGCAGTATCGATTGCCACAATCACTTCAGCGATTTCCCGGCTATATGCCCCTTGATGCTCCGCATCCAACACTTCTTTGATCCCCAAAACCGTGAGTCGGTCAAAGAGTTCTGCGGTGGGGATGGTAATACGGCGCTGCATATTATTTGTGAAGTTCTTTCCCGCGACGGTCGGCGATATCCTGGTGC
>JBGPNL010000105.1:0-3990 GCA_041487555.1 Minisyncoccia bacterium
CACGGCATCGCCGCGCACTGGATGTATCAAGAACGAAAAAAAGAACCCGGTACCACCGTGAAAAAGATCGCGGACGATGTGAAATGGGTGCAGCAACTAAAGCAATGGCAGGAAAAATATTCGAGTGCAACATCCGATCCGGAAGAGTTGCTCCAATCGATGAAGATAGATTTCTTTAAGGACCGCATCTTCGCCATCACCCCCAAGGGAGACGTGATCGACCTGCCCCTCGGGGCAACGCCGGTCGATTTTGCGTATTACATTCATAGCGAGATCGGGAATACCTGCGTGGGCGCGAAAGTGAACGGCCAGCTCGTGCCGCTCGACCATAAATTGCATTCCGGAGATATGGTTGAGATCGTCACGCAGAAAGGGAAAAAACCATCCGAAAACTGGCTCCCGCTCGTGAAGACCTCGATCGCCCGCGAACACATTAAGTACGCCCTGCGCTCACGGAATCAACTCGCGAGACAGGCAACAAAATCGACGAAGGCGGAACTGAAGGTCGTGACCGAGGAGCGTATTGGGCTTTTGAAAGATATCTCGGGCGTGATCGCGAACTCCCACATAAACATCCTTGGATTCGAGGTGAAGCATCAACCCGGAAACCGCTTTCCCGTGAATCGCGTGGAAATCGCAACAACCGACAAGCAAAAAATCGAAAAACTGATCTTGAAAATCAAGAAGATAAGGGGCGTGAAGGAGGTGGGGTATAAACTAGTTTAGAAAATAGAAAGTAGTAAATAGAAAACGACTTCGCTCTACGGAGTCGTCCCGGAAAATTGCACGGCAATTTATCCGGGATCCAGGTATTAAAATCGAATCTGGATCCCCGCTTTCGCGGGGACGACAACGGTACGCGTTGTCGAATAAAAAAGGAGCGGGTCAGGCTCCTATTTTTCGAATTGCTCCACGAAGCGTTCAAAGTCGGGACTATTCCACGATTCCGCAGCCTCCGTCCACCGCACTATTTTCCCGTCACGATCGATGTAAATGGTCGTGGGAAAAACGGAAACTTTATAATAATTGTCGGCGAAGATGATGTTGTCTTCCGAACCGATAAATACGGATACGCGGCCGCGCTTCTTTTGATATTGGATCTGGCCGAGGAATTTATCGACGTACTTCTCCTCGCTATTCACACTTATCGCCGCGATCTGCAGATCGGGATGCCTGCGGGAAAATGCAAGCATCGCAGGAAATTCATCCCGACATGGACCGCACCATGGACCCCATAGATGAAGCACCATCGGAGCAGTCGCCTTCCACGGAGTAGAACCAAAGGTGATTGTTTTACCCCAAAGCGAACGAGCGCTAAAGCTCTGCGCCACTTCGGGCTTCGGCCGGTCGAAAAGATGTTTATTCTCTTCAAGTCGCTTCGTTTCTTCTTCTTGTTTGCGTTTGGCGGTTTCGCGTGCGGAAGTTTCGGCGCTTTGATACCGCGAAACTTCGCGTTTCAACCGCAGATCGATACCGATTAGTATCGCGATAACGGCAGACAATAAAATCAAAAGCAGGTTTTTCAAGATACCTCCTCATGCCGCTGTCTGAACAAACGTTAACCCGCAACCAGAAAGAAATCAACTTTCCTCCTTCCCGATCTTGTGCACGATACTTTCCAATTCCTCTTCGGAATAAAACGTGATCACAATTTTCCCCGTGCCGGCAGCGTGTTCGATCTTCACGGGCGTGCCGAGCTCCATCGTCAATTTTTCTTCCATCATTTTTACCTCGGGCGGCAAGGCGTCATGCGGCGAAACCTTTCGCGGTTTTGCGGCGTGCACGCGCTCCTTGAGCTCACGGGTCGTCATGCCACGGAACAAAATATCGTCGAACAATTTTTTCTGCGAAGCGGGGTCTTCGATCGAAAGAAGCAGCCGCCCATGGCTTTCAGTAAGTTCTTGTTTTTCGAGCGCTTCCTGGACATACATGGGAAGCGAGAGGAGCCGCACCGTATTCGCGACCACCTCGCGGGACTTACCGAGTTTCGCAGCGATCTCGCGCTGCGTAAGGCGGAACTCGTCCTGCAGGCGCGCCAAAGCCCGCGCGGTTTCGATCGGATTCAGATCCTCGCGCTGGATATTTTCGATAACGGCAAGTTCGAGCTTTTCCCGCTCAAGGTGGATGTTCCGCACGATCGCGGGTACCTGCGCAAGCCCCAAAAACTGTGCCGCGCGCAGACGTCGTTCCCCGGCGATCAGTTCATAGGCGACCTCTACGCCGCTTGCGGTCTCAAGCTCGGTTTTGGTAACGACCAAGGGCTGCAAAAACCCGAATTCGCGGATGGAATAGGCGAGTTCTTTCACAGCATCCTCCGAAAAATGCCTACGGGGCTGGCTCGGATTCGGCTTTATTTTCTCTATTTCGATATGAAAAATATGGTCTTCCTGCGATATCTTCGGTGCTTCGCTCCGCGGTTTTATCCGACGAACTTCATCTTGAACCGGAGGCCGCGGTGGAACGGGCTTCTCTATTTGTTTCGGGACTGGAGGAACCGGCGGCACCAAAGAAGGCGGCTCATCGTGCGGCATAAAACGAAAAAGTCCCGCTGTTTCCTGCGGATCGAATGGAGCAGTGCTTCTTCCATCTCCCTGCCCTTTCTGTAGCGCCTGTCCCGAGCCGTTATCGTTCCGATGAGGGGGTATTAAAGATTCGAGTCCTTTACCAAGCATATAAGTTGAATAATGAATTATGAATAACGAATAATGGGTTAAATTCGACTCTTAGAACTTTTAATTAGGCCGTTGATAAGCTTATGAGCAACAACCGATTGATCAAAAAGATCCTGAAATTCCTGATGAGATACGTATCGCACATCTCGCGCGATCATTAATTGATTTTGAACCTCGGTCATTGAACCCTGGGCCATGCTGTAAAATTGAACTTTCTCTTTGTATGATTGCCGACTGAATCCTTCTGCGATATTAGAAGTTATAGAAACAGCGGCTCGCCTTAGTTGATTCGCCAAGCCGAATAATTCTTCCCTCGGAAAATTTATCTTATAGATCATAAGAATTAATTTGTGCGATTCTTTCCACGCATTAAGATCGGTGAAATAAGTTATCTTTTGGTTTTCGTTTTCCATTATTCATTATTCGTCATTCATTATTCTACTCTGTCATTATATTGAAATTCCCGAAATTTTCACTCGCGATCGTCTCGCGTTCCAAATATTCCTTTTCCTGGGCGATAACCTCATCCGCAAGCCGCCGATAAGCGAACGCGCCCGACGAATCCGGTCGGTAAAGAATGATCGGCTTCGAAAAACTGGGCGCTTCGGCGAGAGCTACTGTCCGGGGAATCTCGACCTCGAACACAAAATGCGGAAAATGACGGCGCAGGTTCTTTGATATCTCGCGGCTTAAATGTTCGCGCTTGTCGTACATCGTGATCACCGCTCCGGAAATTTTGATTTCATGCCGCAAATTATTTCTTACGAGGTCGATGGTCTCCAAAAGCTGGCCCAGTCCCTCAAGGCTATAATATTCCGCCTGCACCGGGATGATCACTTCGTCCGCTGCCACGAGGCCGTTCACGGTAAGCAAGCTCAAGCTCGGCGGCAGATCGATCAAAATATAATCGTATGCATGCCGGACGCCGTTAATGAATCTCCGCAAAAAATATTCGCGATGCTCGACACCCACGAGCTCCACCAAGGCACCCGCGAGATGCGGCGCAGCGGGGGCAAAATGGTAATTGAAAAGCTGCGTCGATTTAATTACATGACTGGGCTCGGCCTGGCCGGAGATGCCGTGGTAAATGCTTAAGAAGGGTTTCGTGCGGTCGTGGCCAAGGGCCGAGCTCGCGTTCGCCTGCGGATCGAAATCAATCAAAAGCACCCGCCTCCCCGCTGCCGCCAAATACGCGCCGAGGTTAACCGTCGTCGTCGTTTTTCCGACGCCTCCTTTTTGATTGCAAACTGCGATTACACGCGCCATATACTCATATTTTATAATGCTTTTCGGAGCTTGTCCAAAGTTTGACCATAAA
>JBGPNL010000106.1:0-3878 GCA_041487555.1 Minisyncoccia bacterium
CCCGTCACGTTCCAATAAAGCTCGTCGTGGTCGGGGAAATAATTTATCGCACCCTTTACGGAATATGAAATGACGTAGGCCTTCGCGCCGCTCACGAGCACATCCGGATCGCCGATTTTTACGACTTCCGCGCCGTTACTCTCCGAGACCGTGAACTGATACGCCTTGCCGCGTTCATCGACAACCGAAAGGATGGAGACAATGAGGCCGCGGTCTTGCCCCCGATTGTTATACGCAATAGGAATAGTGCGAAAGATCCCGTGGCGCGGCGTGGTTCCGAAATCGTAGACTATTTTCTCAGTAACGCTAAGCGACGCATCAGGATTGATATTGATAAGCGAATCGAATGAGTTGATCCGTTCGGCTGCGTGCGCGCGCAAAGAAAAACCCAGCGCCGAAAGCAAGCAAAGGGTAAATAGAATTTTTTTCATCACAGAACAACCTAAATTTCTTCGAGCATCCTCGCGAGTAATCGTACCGGAGCGCCTGCCGCTCCTTTCGCCAAGTATTCGCCTTCAATCGAGGTCATCCGCGGGGCGATATCCAGATGCACCCACGGGTAATCCTTCGCGAACTGCCAGAGAAACACGGCGCCGTTGATCGCTCCGCCGTAGCGGGTTTTCCCGGAATTCGCCACATCGCCGAACGTCCCGCGCACGTCTTCCTCGTAATCGGCCGAGAGCGGCAACGGCCAGACGAGATCGCCCGTTTCATCGCCGAATTTTCGGAACGCGTCTTCCAATTTTTTCTCCGTTGTAAAAAGCGCCGAATATCGCTGGCCCAAGGCAATCACTGCGGCGCCGGTCAAGGTCGCCACGTCAACGACAAGCGACGGATTATATTTTTTTGCATAGGTGAGAGCGTCGGCGAGTATCACTCTTCCTTCAGCATCGGTATCCAATACCTCGATCGTCTTTCCGGACATTGTTTTTAGCACATCGCCAGGCCGATAGCTCGAACCCGATGGCATGTTCTCGACCGCGGGCACAAGCCCCACAATATTCTTTTTTAACTTGAGGCGCGCGGCGGCAGCCATCGCGTGTATCACGGCCGCACCTCCCGACATATCCATATGCATTTCATAAATTGAGGCCGAGGGCTTCAGGTTCAGCCCGCCGGTATCGAACGTTACGCCCTTTCCCACAAGCACGACCGGCTTCTCTTTTTTCGCGCCCTTCATATATTCCATCACGATGAATCGCGGCGGCTCGTCCGATCCGCGCGCGACACCGAGCACGCCGCCCATTCCGAGCGAATTCATTTTTCCTTCGCTAAGCACGTTCACCTTCACACCAAGCGGCCTCAACGCTTTTTCGGCATGCGTAGCAAGCGCCTGCGGCGTCATATCGCCTCCGGGAGTGTTCGAAAGTTCGCGACAGGTATTCGTCTCTTCTCCGACGATCACGCCCCGGCGCAATCCCTCCTGAATGTCTGCGTTCGGCACGCGCCAGATTGCCTGGATCTCCTCGACAAACGTCGGCTTTTCGTCCGGAAACGTTTTGTATTTTATGAATTCAAAGTTCGCCATCACGGCATTTGATGCCACGACTTCGTAAAAATCCCTCGTTTCACGCGCGCCGCCCGTAGTTGAAACCCAAAATGCGAATTTCTTGATCTTTTCTTTTCTTGCCGCCTGCACCGCGATGCGCGTCGCAAGTCCCGCCTTTATGGCGGAAAAATCCTCTTTCTTCCCGAGCGGCACGCAAAGCACCTTCCGAGCCGTATCAGGCATAAAAAGCACACGCACCTCTTTTCCCTTAAAATCAAAATCTTTCTTTACCTTGCGGACATATTCCTGCTCCCCCCGGTCCAAAAAATGGAAGAGCGAATGCGCCGCGATGTCGTCTCCGCTAAAAAGGAAAAAGACGAGCGGGATGCGCTCGGCAGGCTTTGTGTGTGATGTGATTCTGATCGGCATAAAAATTATTTATATGATACCATCCGCCGAAAAGAAAAGGAAGCTTATTATTTTTTAGAAATAAAAAACCCGGGGCCAAAAATGGTTAGGGGCGAATAGGTTAAGGGGCTAGTACCGTTTATATACTGAGGTCTCGACAATTTCAGTATACCAACCCGCGCTTTTTGTTTATTGGGCATTATTCACCAAGCTCCGCGGAGACGTTCAAAAACCAAGAGCCATATGGTTTTCGAACAGCCTCAGCTCCGCATTTATTACTCCCCCACCAGATACCGGCACCCCTTCGGGCCAATCTTTGCAAAGTGCACCGCGTTTGCAGGCACGTCAAAACGGTCGCCTTCTTTTAAGGTATGAGTTTCGCCTTCGGAGGTAAGCGCCATTTGGCCTTCCAAAATTACGTGCGCGACTTTCGTTTCGTGCGTGTGCTCGGGATAGAACTTGTGCGGCCCGTCCTCCTGCACATAGACGTTCCCAAACCCTTCGTGCTTCAAGATCTCTATCGCCTCGCTAAGCTCCATCGGCGGTTTTGAGTCATCGTTCAAGAATGGAATTTTAGGTAAATTCATTGCAATAATTTTGATGTCGATCTTATTTTTGAAACGTATTTCTTGACCGATTGAAGTGTTGCGTCGTATGTACCGCGATCCACCGGATACGGCGTGCCGTCCTTGCCGCCGAAGGCGAAGCTATAACGCGCGGGATCTTCGTACGAGGGTGTCGCTCCATAGATCATTTCGGAAACGAGCGCCAATGCCCGGATGGTTTTCGGCCCCACGCCACCGGTCGCCAAAAGTTTTTCGTAATTCTCCGGCTTCTCGTCGCACAATTTCCAGAGAATTTTTTCGAGGTATTTGCTCTTTGTGAAATCTTCGCGCACGACGGGATGCGTGTGGAATTCCCTGTTCTCGAGATTAAGAAGGGCTACTTCCTGTTCCGTCGGGAAGAGTTGGCCTTTTACCAGACGCACACGCGCCATCTGCGAAACGGGCGTCGAATATTTCCGCAGAAGCATAATGTCTTTCATAAGTGTAGCGAAACTCTGCGAAGCAACAAGATCGTGGCTTATTTCGCGCGTCTTTCCGCTCGCTTTCGCCGTGAGATTCAAAACGTTCGGAATTTTCGCCTGCGTGATGATGCCCGAATGCGGATCATCCACGAGGTCCTTCACGTTCTTCGAATGCCAATGATAGCGCCGCGCCGTTTGGTTTTCCTGATTCATTCCCTGCTGCACCACGGTCCAAGCGCCCTTCCGCGTGAAGAAAAAAGTGTGGTGATAAAGCTGAAAGCCGTCCTGAATAAGCGAGGAATCCACCTTCGCCGCCATCTTTGAGTTATAGACAAGACTCCGGACACTTGATTCCCCGAGCGCAAGCTTTTCGCCCCAATCCGTGATCTGCTCCGGCGTTTTGCGAGACGTTTTCCCTTTCCCTCCGCAGATGAAAATGCCGAGGTCTTTTTCTTCGCCGCGGATAGCTTCCTTCAATGCGGCAGTAAGTACCGTCGTGAGCCCCGACGCGTTCCAGTCGAATGCGAGCACTGTTCCCAAGGACTGGAACCAAACCGGATCCCCCATCCGCTCGACGAAGGCCTCCGCGCCTTCTTCGATCACGATTGCCCGGATCATTTCGCGCCCCAGTTTTACCATGCGCTCAAAAAGCCAAGGTGGGCAATGGCCAGTATCTAAAGTAAAAGTAGCGATACCGCGTTTGATCATGTCTTTATTTTAACACTCTTCCTATGAAAAAATAGAAAATAAAAAGCGGGGCAAACATTGTTTGCCCCGCGCATCTGGCCTCAAGCCATCGACTCATTGCCGGATTTGAGTATCCCGATAAAGACCATGACCTCCGTCTGATTCCCCGCTTGCCAGGTCCTCGCCGGAGAAAGATCTCCAAGCCACGAATGCGGCCTTTTCCAGAACTCCTGGATCTCCGCTTCCGTTTTGAGTTCCGTTCCTGCG
>JBGPNL010000107.1:0-3860 GCA_041487555.1 Minisyncoccia bacterium
GATGATTACAATATCTTCAATGCTAACGGCGCGGCATCGGCGGCATATCTGATGCAGAAGGAAAATTATGCGTTGCCTATGCGGACCTATCCGGAGCTCGGGCTCGATTCGTTCTCCTCGATCGTCGGCGGGTTCACGAAGATTAACGAGATCGGTGAGGGCGCGGCGCTGCAGCTTGTGGTCCGGCCCGCACCGATTGACGCGAAAAACAAGATCCACGGTTTCCTTTCCGCGCTCAAGAAAGGCGAGCCGCTCAAAAAAGTGTTTGGCCACGAATCTCCTATTAATCTTGGTGAAATTGGCCACGTTTTGAACCCCGATTCCAAAAAAGAACAGGAAGAAAAGAAAGAGAAAGTGGCGATCGATGAAGATGCGATCAAGGCGCTTGAAGCAAAAATAACGAAGCCGCTTTTTCAGGCGAACGTGCGGCTTATCACCTCCGCCGGTTCGAAATTTCAGGCTGACGATATTCTGGATGGGCTGCTTGCCGGTTTTAGCCAGTTCACGGCACCTCGGCGGAACGAATTCCGTGTCGTAAGGCCGCGCAATATCGATAATCTTCTTCACCAATTCATTTTCCGCACGTTCGAGACCGGGCAGACGATGACGCTCTCGAGCGAAGAAATCGCGAGTTTCTATCATTTACCGGCATCATCGACCGAAACGCCAAAGGTTAAATGGCTGAAGTCGAAGGATGCCGCACCTCCCGCGAATTTGCCGACGGGCGGAGTACTTATAGGCGAAAGCGTTTTCCGCGGACAGTCGAAGCCCGTCTACATTACGGACGACGACCGTCGTCGGCATGTGTATATCATTGGTCAGACGGGTACCGGAAAATCGACGCTTTTGGGCAATATGTTTATCGAAGACTTGCGGCAGGGGAAGGGGCTTGCGGTCATCGATCCGCACGGCGATCTCGTCCAAAATGCGCTCGGATTTATTCCAAAGGAACGCCTCGATGACGTGATCTATTTCGACCCGGGAGACCTGCAGCGGCCGTTAGGCATTAATATGCTCGATTATAATTTCAACCGGCCGGAAGAAAAGACATTTATCGTGAACGAGATGCAGAGCATTTTCAATAAATTATTCTCGCAGGAGACGATGGGCCCGATGTTCGAACAGTATATGCGCAATGCCTTGCTTCTTTTAATGGAAGACATGCCGAACGAACCGGCGACGCTCGTTGAAGTGCCGCGCGTGTTTACTGATCGGGAATATCGCGAACGCAAGCTGGAGCGGATCAAGAATCCGGTCGTGATTGATTTTTGGGAAAAGGAAGCGGCGAAAGCCGGAGGCGAGGCATCGCTTGCGAACATGACGCCCTATATTACGTCCAAGTTCAATAATTTCATTTCAAATGATTATATGCGCCCAATCATAGGGCAGCCAAAATCGGCATTCAATTTCCGTGAGGTGATGGATGAAGGAAAAATTCTCTTGATCAATCTATCGAAAGGGAGAATAGGGGATATCAACGCCGGGCTTTTAGGTATGGTATTTACCGGAAAGATTTTGATGGCGGCGCTTTCGCGCGTGGATGTGGAGCAGGAAAAACGCCGTGACTTCAATCTCTATATCGACGAATTCCAGAATTTCACGACCGATTCAATTTCGACGATTCTTTCAGAAGCGCGCAAATACAAGCTGAATCTCACGATGGCGCACCAGTTTATCGCCCAGCTTACGGAGAAAACGCGCGATGCCGTCTTCGGGAACGTTGGTTCCGAATTGGTCTTCCGTGTTGGTGTTCAGGATGCGGAATTTCTGGTAAAGCAATTCGAGCCGACATTCAACCAGAATGACCTCATGAACATCGATAATTTAAACGCCTACGCGAAGATCCTCATTAACGGCGAGACCTCAAAGCCTTTTAATATTAAGGTGGGTACCGGTTCTTGGAGCGGCGGCAATCACGAGCTTGCAGAGAAACTCAAGGAGTATTCGCGCACGAAGTATGGCCAGGATCGGCACGTGATCGAGGATGAGATCTATCGGAGGCTTCGAGAGTAGAGCCTATCCTCTGCTATTTTTTGTTTGACTCGCTCGCAAAGTCTTTATATGATCTAGTCAGTTTCCTTGAGGAGGAAAGCCATGCCGCTGTATAAAGTGATATCGAACGGGGAAAAAAGAGTCAGCACAATTCCTGGTACCTACGCCGGTTCGAAGCATCTCAGAATCTTCGGCCGTCTCGATTGTCCGTCGGGAAAACGGAAGCTCGCGCCATCGAATCGCATATTCTTTTCCGACTGGAAAGACGCGATCGACTCTGGTTACCGTCCTTGCCGTATCTGCAAGCCGGATGAGCCGAGGCTCGACGAGCGCCTGAGCGATTTTCATCCCGCGCTGGACCGTTTTCACGTAGCGATCTTCGAAACATCTCCGAGGCCGTATCGGGCGAAGCCGAGCGTTTGTTTCTACGTCACACTCAATTGGAACCAACCCTGCCGGGGCGGCAAACGCCGTTTTTGGCAGCTCGACCTCGAAGAGTGGTTTCCGTATCCCGTTGCCATTGCCAAAGCAATCGCCTGGGGCAAGAAGCTTGGCCTTCCAGTCATCGACCATTTCTTTCGGGCCGATAACCGTGTGCGCTATCTGCCCCCGTCCGTGAGTTCCGAGCAGCGCCGCGAGCGGCAAAATCTCGTTGCCTCCCGCGAGGCGAAACGGGTGACCTATACCCCAATGGGGTGAACATTCAACAAAAAATAAATTAAACTCCCGATAAAGATCTATCGGGAGTTTTTATATAAAAAGCGCCCCGATATGTTCGGGGCGCAGTGGTAAAACTTATTCCGACATGCAGGGCATGGGGGCGATCCTCTTTTGAGGCAGCGCCGATTCGTTAATGCTTCCGGGGATTCTATAGCCCCAAAGACGGGCGGCTTTGCACGCATCCCAAAAAGCTTCTTTTGCCTTAAGCTTTCTCTCGATGAGGTTGGTCAATTCGTCCGCTTGCAATTTCTCTTTCCCGGCTTGACGAACTCTTTCTACTTCAAAAAGCGACTGTGCGTGGAGCCGCAATGATTCGACCTTGTGGCTTACCGTAGTTTGCGGATCATCCACCAGTTCTTGCTTACCCGGACGGGGATCGAAGCCAAAGATCCGCTGGAAGCCGTCCCTCCGTTGGTCTTCTGTTATCAATGCCGGAATCAAGAGGCACATCCCGATAACGAGGAAAACCATCCCTCGTCCGAAGTATCCCCCGGCCTTTTGACTTGCTGCCAACTCTTTATCGGTCCATAGGTCGCCGCCTGGCGGGTATGAACAGTAAAGAGCGAAGAAGCAGATCACTCCGGCGAGAATCAGAACCGTTCCCAGTGGAATGCACCACTTTGCAACTCGAGTATATTTTTTCACGGCAGACTTCCTTTCCATTTCCCGTTCTGCGGGAAAGGTACGGCGTTCGTCGCCGTACTCCGTATAAACGCATAACAAAGAGCTGTCCGCGTTTAAGCAGGAGCATCGCAACATGTTTGACGCGTTCTTGTTCAGCAAGAGCGTGCCGAGAGTTCATCCCTCGATGCCGCGATCCTCACGGGGAGTATAGCATGGCTGTTTCGCTGGTCAAATTTGGAACCCATCTCAAAAATAACCATCTTGCCTAAAAGATTAATTTTCGGCTGCGAACCGCTCATCCCTCCTCGGAGTAGTCCCTGACTACACCTTCGTCGGGCTTCACAGTCCTCGCTTAAAAATAAATCATTTTATCTCAAGCGTTTATTGTTGAGATGGGTTCACTGCATCCACGTTTGAAATGCGCGCAGGAGAGGCATAGTTAAGCGAAGATAGTCGAATTCGATAAGGCTGATGAACGCCGACGCGAGCCAGCCGGAGAGGATGAAGGGGCCGATCTTCGCGAC
>JBGPNL010000108.1:0-3857 GCA_041487555.1 Minisyncoccia bacterium
AATGGCAAGGGGGTTAATTTATCCCCACGAAATATGAAACTCCCCGGGCTTACCTGCCTGCCGGCAGGCAGGCGCTCGGGGTATCTTCGATACCCGCACACGCGGGCATATGCCCGCAGCAATGCGATTTGGGAGTTTCCATAACCTCCGTTGCGCTTCGCTCCACTCCGGGCTTGGCTTCATCCCCGCGCTTACGCGCGGGGTATTCGCCTAAGTTATGATAAAAGCCGCGGCGTTTGAGCTGCGGCATCCATAAGAACTTTTATCTGTTTATTTTATATAAGCCTTGATCTCCTCGGCTATACGCTTAAGTTCCGCCTCATCCGCATCCGGCATCGTGGAACGATTCGGCACGAGCTCCGCACCATGCGAGATGGGCACGATGTGCAGATGCGCGTGCGGCACACCGAATCCCTCTATTGCGAATCCCACGCGCGGCGTACCGGCAAACTTTTTTATAGGATCGAATAACACCTTCGCAGCTTCGAAAAGATCGATGTAAAGCGGCTCGGGAATTTCAAAAACCGAATCAACGTGGATCTTCGGGATAACAAGCGTGTGCCCGGGGTGCACCGGTTTCGAATCCAGGAACGCCAAAAGCTTATCATTCTCCCATATCTTTACCGCCGATCGCTCGCCCGAAATGACTTTGCAAAAAAGACAGTCCGTATTGCCCATAATCCTATTTTAAGCCGAAAATTGAAAAAATTCGACCATCTCTTTTGAATATTTTTCCCAGGTCATCCTTCGAGCAACTTCCTGCCCGGCTTCGGCGATCTTTTTATAAAGTGCGGGGTTAGCGATGCAACACTTCACCTTTTCTGCGATTTCCTGAGGCGCAAGTGGATTCATAAAAAAAGCATTTTCATTATCCTGAAGCACCTCGGTTGCAGTAGCGCTATTCACGAGAATAAGCGGCAGTCCTGCAGACATCCCCTCAAAATTGACGATTCCCCAGCCGTGGTTTCCGGGTGGCGTCACATAGACAGCCTGAACGAAGAAATCGCTCTCTCTGAATATTTTGCGCAATTCTTCGTCGCTCACGCCCGCAAAACGAAAATCGATATACGGCTCGATACGCAGCTCTCTGGCAAGCGCGGTAAGTTCATCTTTTAAAGCATCCGCTTCCCAAATATTAATCGCCACAATAATGGCACGTGCGTCAATACCCTCGTCGCGCAATATCTTTACGGAACGCATGACGACATCATAGCGCCGGTAGATATTCAAAGCGCCGAGAGCAAAGAGTTGTACCGACTTCTTTTTTGCTTTCTCAGCAAAGTCCTTAACCGGGGCATAAAACTTTTCAAAATCCACTCCGCAACGAATGACGGCGATATTTTTGAAACCATGCTCCTCGGACCATTTCTCATTTAGAAAATCGAGAACCGCCACCTTGTCGATCGCTTTAAAATATCTTTTTTCATGCAAATCTTGATACCATTGATACGCATACCCCAAAAGATTAGCGAGGGGCTGCTTTCGCGGAATAAAAAGGTATGGAGCCGCGTTCTCCGTCCAAATGATTTGTGTCTTGGGATTTCTTTTCTTATAAAAATACCCGGTGCGATAAGCGAAATCATGGATATTTAAAATGTCGAGGTTGGGATCCATCGCCATAGCAATTTGCCTCGAGACATTTACAAAGCGCCGCTCCTTTTCTATTTTATTCCGCACCCAAGCCATAAGGTTCGCGGGACGACCGGTCCAGATAAGCGGCTTTTTGGGTTCTATCACGCGAATATCAAGCCCTTTTGCCGCCTCCTTATAGTGCTCTGCCTTGAACTCCGGGGTATAGATAATAACCGTATGCCCTTCGGCTTCGAGCGATCGTGCCATGCCAAAAATAAGTCGTGCACCGCCGGCAACAAATGTAAGCCCGAAACAAACGATACCAATTTTCATAAATACTAAAGTATCTTAGGTTCGGGGATCGGAATAATAAATTTCCCGCCTTTTTTTCTGTATTCTTCTTCTTGTTTCAAAATTCCGGCTGCATAGTTCCACACGAGAAGAAGATAGTAATCCGGCGGGCCATCCTCTGCGAGCTTTTCAATGGGAAAAACTGGAATATGCATGCCGGGGGTGAATTTGCCATGTTTGAAATAGGTCATGTCCACGATGTAATCCAGATATTGGGTGCTAATACCGCAATAATTCAGGAGTGTATTCCCTTTCGCCGGCGCACCATAGCCCACGATCTTTTTCCCCTGTTTTTTGAGATCAGAAAGAATCTTTATCAGCTCGGTTTTGACATGCTGTGCACGACCGGCGAGCGTTTTATACGGTTCATGGGTATCGAGCTTCATATCAAGCTCCGCCTGTATCATCTTAGCCACGACCGGCTTTACCTCGTGGGGGCCGTTTGTGTGCTCCACAAACACGCGGAGCGAACCGCCCTGCGTATCTACTTCTTCGACATCGAATATCTTCATACCCTCCGATTCAACAAGTTTCTTGAGCGGGCGTAACGCGTAAAACGAATGGTGCTCATGATACACATTATCGAATTGATTGTTCTCAAGAAGCTTCACGAAATATTGAGCCTCGAAAATGAACACGCCCTTAGGATCGAGGAGGAGCTTCACACCGTTGATAAAATCATGTACATCGTCCACGTGCGCGAGCACATTATTCGCGAGGATGAGCCCCGCTTGCCCATGTTCTTTTTCCACGCGCCTTGCCGTCGCCTCCGTGAAAAAATCGGTGATCATCGGAATCCCCGCGGCGGCCGCGACCGGGGTCACATTTTTTGCCGGATCAATGCCAAGCACCTTGGCACCGAATTCTTTGAGCGGGCGCAAGAGCACGCCGTCGTTCGCAGCGATATCGATCGTGAGTTGTTTGGCGAGCTCCGGGAAGCGCGCCATCACCGAGTGCGCGTAGCGGCGGAAATGCGCGACTGCCTGCGGCGAGCCGGATGTATAGAAGGCGTAACTGTCGCCGAAAAGAAGTTCGGGGTCGACGATGTTTACGAGCATCACGAGACCGCATTCCTCACACACCTCAACGTCGAGCGGATACTTCGCCTCGGGTTTATTCAAATTTTCTTTCTCGACAAACGCATCCGCAAGCGGCGTCTCCCCCAAACTTAAAAACTGGAAGAGCTTTGAGCTCCCGCAAATGCGGCACACCGTCCTTCGTGTCATTTTCTGGCTTTTATTTTCCATCGCCTTAATGCTCTTTAGAATAATATATCTTCGGTCTCGGGGCAAGTTAAATCAGCTCATTTAGTGAGCGTATCGATATTTTGGCTAATAAGCTAAACGGCAAGGCTGCTATCGAGCTGTCGAGCTATTCATATGCCACTCTATGGTCTTTTTGAGCCCCGCTTCAAGCGGTGTTTTCGCCTTAAAACCCAGCTTATTTTCGGCCCTCGTAGTATCCATTATGCGATGCATTTGGCCGTTCGGCTTCGAAGTATCCCATTTTATCTGGCCCTTGTAGTCGACAAGCTTGCAAATAAGACTTACGAGCTCTCTTATGGAAATCCCGGCACCAGTCCCAAGATTCACCGGATCGGATTCGTCATACCGCTCGGCGGCGAGCATGATCCCCTCCACACAATCATCCACATAGAGAAAATCCCGCACGGGCTCGCCCGTTCCCCACACCTCGATCGACGGAAGATTTTTCCGTTTTGCATTAATCACGCGGTCGATAAGCATTGGCATAAGATAACCGGAGGAAACTCGCTCGCCCGGCCCGTACACATTAGTGGGCAAAAGATGAACGGCGTTGAAACCGTATTGCACGCGATATGTTTGCCCTTGTAGCAGAACCGTCTTCTTCGCAAATCCATAGGGAATATTAACCGAAGCCTGCACCCCCATCCAAAGATCTGTTTCTTTGAGGGG
>JBGPNL010000109.1:0-3821 GCA_041487555.1 Minisyncoccia bacterium
AGCGTTTTCAAAAAAAATGAGCCGGAAACAGTTATACTGTTCCCGGCTCGTGAGGTTCACGTGGCCGCGTTATTGCGCGGGCGTGATCTGCAAGTCGTTGTTCACCACGCAGAGGGAATAGTCAGAAGCAAGCTTCCGTCCATTCTCCACCTGCCGTTGCGAACCCAGAGTGATCTGGAGGGCTTCCTCGTTGTCGTGCTCGACCCCATCCTCATAAAATGGGTTCAGGTACACCGCCGACACCCGCCAGAGAGATTCGCACATGAGACCAAAGAACCCGCGGGGTTCCGATCTCGCTTGCTCGAACTCCGGTGTCATCTCCATCCGGTCTTTGTGCTTGAAGACGAACCGGACGACCCGCTTTCCACTCGCGTGTTTCCAGGGATAAGCGTTCGCGAGCCCATATCCCGCCGCTTCGAATTCTCGAAGCAGGGATTTGAGCGAAACGTTTTCCACGTTCTCGGCGAGCTTTTCGCCGCTCGGCTGCTTGCTGCGCGGCCGCTGCACCGCATTCTTTTTCTTGCCCCAACGGATCTCGTTCGGAATTTCGAACCGATCGTTCACGAACAAATCCAAACAGATGAGCCGAACGGGAAGCCCCAACTTCGTAAGATGAGTTTCGAGCGTGCTGGTGTAATTCGTGGGCATTGCGCCCTCCTTATTCAGTTTGGAATAAAATCCAGTCTGCAGGCATTATAGCATGGCATACCCTTTTCTGTCAAGCGCTGTTCATTCGATGCTCCGGAATCCTTCTTCTATAAGGCCTTTGAGGGCTTCGAAGGGGATAAGCGTCGCGGGGGTATTTTTTTGTCCCAGTGAACCATTCAAAAGTGAATTCGTCGCCCGGTCGTAATACCATTCCGGCACTTCGTTCAATTTTCCCGGTCGTGCAAGGTCTTCAAAACGCAGATCGATGTTCCGGTTGCGCAGCCGATTCTCTTCGTCGCGGATCACCGCAGCGATGCCGCGGAGATCGATGCGCTTGAATTGCCGCGTTAAAATATTTACGTGCCCGGAACTGGTTTTTTGCGCGATAACGTCGGCCTTCCTGCCGCCGCCTGAGCGTATCCAGCCGATCATACTCGGATTATCCGATTCGATGATCACCACTTTTGTTTTGCTTCCCTTGTGCCTCGTTTCGAATTCGACTGCCCGCCCCGCAGCCATTTTTTCTTCGAACTCCAAGGGCACTTCTTCGATCCGTTGTCTCTCTTCTGCATGATGTGCCCAGAGCAGGGGAAGCACGTAATTCACGACGTCATTCGGTTCATTGGGAATCGCCCGGTTCAGGACCGCAATGAGCCCCGAAAGGCCAAATGCGCGGTCGAGCGGATCGTCGGAGACCGTTCCTTTTCCGAATTTGTCGTCGCGCTCGGCATATGCAAGGAGCTTTGCGATGGGGCCGTATTCAAGAAGCTCCAGATCTTCGGCGACCAGGCTTGATGCCGTCCGGTCCTTGCCGTGATGGTCGAACTTTCCGCCACCGAGATCGATGCAAATCACCCCGCTGCCTCCGAGCGATTCAAGCGTTTCGCCGGAAGGGATGTCGCTCATGATTTTAACCGCCGCCTTTTCGATGCCCGGATATTTTTCTCCGCCGCGCGTTTTGAGTAAAAAGATCGCGACGATCGTATCGGGCTGAGGACGGGTGGGAAGGAAAATAGTATGAAATTGAGGTTCCATAAGGGTTGGTGCGCGTACGGAAACGTTGGCTAGATTATAACATGAAAATTCAATTATCGTCAAGCGACTGGCACTCTTGACGTGAGATTGCCAATGGCTATAATGAGGGAAAGCTCGTAAGCTCTATAGCGCTCGAAATAACATAATGAATTTCTCGCGTTTAGCTCTTTAGCGGATTGCTAACAAGCTATCGAGCTAAAAACATGGATGAACGCTTAGCATCAATTCTCGAGGCTGCGATCGAGGGGTTTATCAATACGGGCGAACCGGTAAGTTCTGGCTGGCTGTATAAGCAGCATAATTTTGGCATCAAGCCCGCGATGATACGGCTTGAACTTGAGAAACTTTCGGATGAGGGTTTCTTGGAACAGCCGTACCACTCGGCAGGCAGGACCCCGAGCGATAAGGGATACGAATTTTTTGCGGAGCGAGCGCGCGACACAAAAACGGCGGAGCGGGAAGGATCTTTTTATAAAAATTTTCGCAGCCTTCTCGCGCGGCAGGCATTTGCGGAGCTTGCCGGAGAACTTTCGGAGGAATTGGGCCTGCTCGGTGTTGCGGAAGACGTTGAACGCGGAACGCTCCATAAGCACGGCCTTAATAATCTTGTGGAGAACCTGGCATGGGACAATGATGAGGACATCAAGTCCGTCATCCGCGATTTTGAAGAAATAGACGAGCGCCTCACGCGTATAAAAGGGAAGTTGGCGGCATGGAACGGAGGTCCGCAGGTGTTCATTGGCAAGAAAAGCCCAATCACAAGAAGCGCATCTCTTTCCGTGGTAATGGGCAACTATGAAATGGATGGCGACCGCGTATTACTTCTCGCCATCGGCCCGAAACGGATGGATTATAAAAAAACATTAAGGATATTCAAAAATTTATAATGAACATCGAAAGAGAAAAATTTGAAAAAGGTGAAAATCCGGATAAAAAAATACGGCAGGACTTAGAAGCCGAAGGGTGGCAACTGGCTGGCCACGAAGCAACACATATGACGCCATTTGATTCGAAAACCGGAAGATTTGACCCTAAAGAGGTTAAATCGGCCAAGAGCATTGAAAAAGAATTTCTTGATAAATATAGCCAACATGGTTTTACGGAGATTAAGTTGGTGCGACCCTATGTCGACAAAGGAAATATCGTAGGTTGGATAGAAGATGAATATGCGTATGATGTATATATGAGAAAGGGGAAATAACATAACAATTTTATGAGCGACGAAACAAACAATCAACAAGACTTGCCGGAAGTGCCGGGCGCAAACGAACTCGAGGAAAAACTCGGGGCAATAGAAAAGCAGCGCGACGAATATCTTTCTGGCTGGCAGCGGGCGAAAGCGGACTTCGCGAATTATAAGAAGGATTAGCTAAAGCGGCTCGAAGAGATGGCGCGATATGGGAACGAAGAGATCATGAAAGATCTGGTCTCGGTGCTCGACAACTTCGACCTCGGCCTCCGCGCAATGGAAAAAGCGGGGCCGGTCGAGAAAGGGGTCTACATGATTCGTTCACAAATTGAAGATATTCTGAAACGGCGGGGTCTTGAGCGCGTGAACGCGAAGGCGGGGGATAAGTTCGACCCTATGATCGCCGAAGCGGTCGCGATGGCAGAATCCGACCAGCCGCCGGGAACGATACTTGAGGAAATCGAGCCAGGATATCGTTTACATGATAAAATAATAAGACCAGCGAGGGTTAAGGTGAGTCAGTGACCGCGTGGCGGTCATCCCCGCGCCTGCCGACCGGCCGGGATCCACGCTTATAATTAATAATAAAACTTTTATGAAGGAAAAACATAAAGAAAAAGTACCATCGGAAAAGAATGCGGAGGCGCATCTTCATGCCCCCGTCGAGTTGAATGTCGATTTGGTCTTGACCGAAGAAGATATTGAGTCGCGCGTTTCCCCGCGGCAGGGCCCGAACGAGACGTTATTGTGGAAGGCGAAGGAGGGATTTCCTACGTATCATTTGAATCCCAAGAGTCGCCTGCTGATCGTCTATTCGGTAGAATCAGGCCCGAGGCTTTTTAAACTAAAGGAAGATTCAAAATTGTTACAAAAATATATTGAGAAATATGGGCACGTAAAGGAGCCGATGAGTATGGAGGAAACGTTTTATAAAATGAAAGAAGAAGCC
>JBGPNL010000110.1:0-3778 GCA_041487555.1 Minisyncoccia bacterium
CTGGGTATAAAATTCATCCTTTTTAGCGGAGTTTGCTTTGCGCAGGTCTTTATTTGATGATTTATTTTTCATAAAATTATTTTCCGCTTTCGAATAATTCCCTACATCTTCGCCCCTCCCGCGTTCGCGGGCATGGAAGTCGGGGCGGGCTTGCCCGCCGGAACCTCGGAGGCGGGTACCCAGGGTTTCGCTATGATCGAATCGTACAAATTCTTGTCGAAGGACGAGTAGAGCGCCTGCGGATTGTTTTCGGAGGGAGCCATGAGCGCGTTGTACGTATCCATTGTGAGCGCTTGCGGCGATTGCTTTACCTGTGCCACCCACGCGTCGAAATCTTCCTGCGAAACGGACTTTGCGGTAAAGTTCATCCCCGAGAATCCCTCGCCGTTTATTTCGGTATTTCTCCCCGCGAATTCCCCCGTGCCGCTCGCCATAAGATACATCTGTGTCTGCATGCCGGACATGGCATAAATTTGGCTGCCAAGCTGCGGGATCCAGAACGAGCTCATCGGCGCGTCGGCGGTAAGTTCGAAATGCACGGGCGTCGCCTGCGGAAACTCCACGAAATTCACGGTCGCGATTCCCTGCTCCGGGTAGATGAAAAGCCATTTCCACTGCAACGCCACGACTTGGATGGTAATCGGTTTATTGTTTGAGGCGATGGGTTTGAATGGATCAAGCGCGTGCGTGCTCTGCCAGTTAATAACGGCAATCGCCGCCACAACAACGGCCGGGACTATCCACCAAATGAGTTCGCGAAAAACGCCGCGCGTGCGCTCGGGACTATACGTTTTGTCCGCATTCGGATTCCCCGCGCGATACTTCCAGGCGAATATAAAGAGCGTGGCGATAAGCGGGATCGCAACGAGCAGCATGAGCCCGACCGCCATAACGATAAGATTCCGTTCCTGCCCGGCGATCGTGCCCTGCGGATTGAACACGCCCCAGGCGCCGCTCTGCGCGAGCCAAGCGAAGAAACCCGCGAGCGAGGCGAGACCGAGGACAATCAAAAGTATTTTGAGTTTAGTGTTCATCGTTTCCAGTTATTACTCATTGTAGCATGACCGTTTTTACAAAAAGCGGCATGGAGATGCTTCGCAGGCTCAGCATGACACGGATGCGATTTCCAATGTTTTCGATTAGCTTATTCTGTTAAACTAAATATATGCATCGCAAAGGCTTCGCACTTCTCGAAATCGTGATGGTAATAGGAATCATGGCGCTCCTCGCGGGCGGCGGATTTTATGTTTCGCATCTGCAAAACCAAAAGTCCGCGGTAGAGGCGGGGCAAAATGCGATACAGCAGGCGCAGGATGCCGCGAAGCAAGCGACGGCGGCGAGTCAGGCGGAACAAAACGCGATTGACCAAATCGCCTCGTCCACCGCGCCGCAATCTGCTCCGGCTCCGGAAGCGGCGACACCGACCGATCCTTTCGCTGGCCTCGGCGGGAACAAATATGCGGACGGCATTTTGCCCCTGGGCGATTATAAATATGTGACGAGCGGCCCGAAAAAAGGATATATCTATCTCTGTAATGCAAACACAGGCGGAGGCGGCGCACAGACGAATGGCAGCTGGATTACGGGAAATACCTGGAACGTGAACAAGAAAATTTCTGTGCGCGGCGCGGTAAGCTGGCCCGGTGCTTCGATCACGATCGCCGAATACGGCAGCTCGCGCGTAATCACGACAAACGATCTTCCAAAGAACCACACGATGGGCATCTTCCCCGTCCAAGCGAGCGACCCCGCGTACCAGATCGACCGGAACCCGAACTCGATCAAACTGCAATCGATCTCGCTCACGCTCCCCCTGCATCCCGCGGCGAGCCTCACGCCGAACTGCATCGGCGGCGAAGTGGGCGTGATGACGAACGGCGTGATGCTCTTCAACGGCTTCGACGCCTTGTTCCGCGACGCGGCGGCACACGAGGTGCAGGACTCCTGCGACGCGCATCCGCAGGAATCGGGCGAGTATCACTACCACAGTTTGAGCGCATGCTTTAAGAACCCGGATGTTTCGTCTGTGATCGGCTTCGCGTTCGATGGCTTCCCCATCACGGGCTCCGCGATCTCGCCTGGTCGTTATTTGACGACGAGCGACTTGGACGAATGCCACGGCATGACAAGCCCGCTCACGCTCGACGGAAAAACCGTGACGATATACCACTACGTAATGACAAAAGATTTCCCGTATTCCGTGAGCTGCTTCCACGGCACGCCCGCGGTGCACGGCCCAACGGCCGCGCCGGTTTCCGCAACCGGCAACTCCGGAAGCGGCGCGCCGCAGCCGCCGCAGATAGCAATCGACGCATGCGCGAAAAAGTTCACCGGCAATCCGTGTTCTTTCGCCTCGCCGCAAGGCAATACCATCTCCGGTACCTGTAACTTCCCTCCCGGGCAAACATCCCTCGCCTGCATACCCTAACGACATGAACAGAAAACAAGCCGACGAATTGCGCCATAAAAAATACGAGTCTTTTTATGTTACGGAAGCGGGCTTGGCGCAGCTTAAAGAAAAACTCGCGTACTTGAAGCGCGTACTCCCCGACCGTGCGGCCGAGGTGGCGCGCACTGCGGCATATGGCGACCGCTCCGAAAACGACGAATACAAGCAGGCGAAAGGGACGCTCCGTCGCACGCAGCACCAGATTTTAACCATCGAGGACCAGATCAAGCGCGCGGCGATGATCAAGCCCGACACGAACGCCTCGGGTATAGTGCAGCTCGGCTCGACGGTTACGCTCGAAATGAATGGCACGGAAAAAATATTTCAGATAGTGGGGCCGCACGAGACCGACCCGGCAAAGGGGCGCATCTCGCACCTCTCGCCCTTGGGTGCCGCACTTATGCATAAAAAACCGAACGACATCGTAGCGCTTACAACGGGCGCCGGCGAGCAGACGTATCGCATTATCGAGATTAAATAAAAATGCGGCCGCTTGAAGCGTGCCGCTTTTGTTTTGATCAATGTGCGTATAGAGGGATGCGAAATAGATGATCGAGTACTTCGAGCGTCGCTGGTTCGTTTTTGATTTCCTCCCACGGACGCGGGAAAACACGCACCGATCCTTCGAGCGCTTTTTCGTCCCTGCAGTTCATGTACGCCTGCCCGAGATCGCGCAGCTCATTTTCTCTTTCGGGTGTGAGCGTGAAGTTTCGGCTTAATTTCAACAGTTCGCGGAGTCGCTTCACGATATCCGTGAGACCGTGAATAGCTTGCGTTCCCTGCTGCCCTTCTTCTCTTTCCAGAATTGCCGGCATGGCATTGCTCCTCTCACACATTGGAAAGTACTGGCTCCATAATAGCCCGGCGCGGATGAAGCGCGTGTGAAGAAATAAAAGGGGCGCAAGAATTGTTCTTGCGCCCGTAGAGCGATCGCGCCTTAAGGCAAGATCACTGCGGTTTTTGTTTTTTTGATTGCTTGATCAGGTCTTTCAGCTGTTCGGGAGTGAGATTTTTGATCTCATCCTGAACCGTGCGACTGTCCTCTTTTGCTTCCCGGCCTTCGCGACCGGCAGCGACGCTCTTGCGAACGTCCGACTGGTCCCTACTCTCGCTCAACGGCAGCGAAAGATTTTCGAAGGTCTTGAACGGAACGACGTCGCGGTCTGAATCGTAATACTCGACCCGGACGGTATCCCCTTTCTGCGTGACGGAAAGCTTCGGCACGTCGCCGGAGCCGCCGGTAAAGAGATGGGGGACGCCCGGAAGATGGAAGTAGTAGACATTACCATTGCTCGAAACTTCCGAGTTGATCCGGTCGACCACCGCTTC
>JBGPNL010000111.1:0-3744 GCA_041487555.1 Minisyncoccia bacterium
ATGTCGTCGTCGATAATTATGAGGTCAGTGTTCTATCGATGCGTTAAATCGTTTTTGCGGTTTTGACGGCAAGCATTCTTACGCCACATGAAGCGCGGTCTTGATGCCGCCTATAAAATCTTCCAATGATTCATGTATTTTTATTTCGGGCCTTCGCAGAGAAACTTGTATTTCGAGATCGCGCTTTCTTTCATACTGGAAGTGAGTCCCAACCACGAGCGGCACTTCGCGTTCCAATGCCGAGCCGAGTTCGAAAAGGGTAATGGGGTTGACCGATCCTGAAGAAAACCAAAAGGAGACTAAATGGGCGTTCCGTAATCTCTCGTATTCCCATTCTATCTGTTCCCGCAGGGCTTCCCGCTCCTCGGGATATTTCCTTCTCCTCGGATTTAAGACGGTAACTTCGAAGCGCTCCAATGCCTGCGTTACGTTTTTCTGCCAATCCGGACAATTGGTGATCCCGCCGGCAAGGAAAACAGATCGGTAGCGGGGCGCTTCTTTGCTTGGAGCTTCTATATATTGCGCCGTCATACCGTTATTATAGCTTACCCCAGCTCGAAATCATCGACATGGTCAGGCTCGTTCAGAGCACTTCCAGGTCCAAAGTGTGGTCGATTTTGATCTGCTTCACGAAGTCGGGAACGTGGCTCACAAGAATCATGGCTCCTTCGTAGCGGTCGAGGGCTTTCGCGATTACGGGGATGTGGCGGAAGTTGATGTGGTTCGTAGGCTCGTCGAGAATAAGAAGTCCCGGGCGTTCAAGCACGAGTTTTGCGAAAGCGACGAGTCCTTTCTGTCCCTCGGAGAGAGAACCGATCTTCATTTTTAAAATTTCGGCATCAAGAAGGAATCCGGCGGCGAGTGACCGGAGATCGTGTTCCGTTCCCTCCCGCATCGTTTCCGCGAATGTTTTGTATACCGTCTCATCGAAATTGAGCGTTGAAAAATCCTGCCGATAGTAGCCGATGCGCACGCCTTTTTCAACGTGCTCACCTTTGGCGTGGCCCGTCGCGAGCATTTCCAAAAGCGTCGTTTTTCCGATGCCGTTCGGACCGGCGAGCAGCAAGCGTTCCCGTTTCTTGAGCGACACGTTGACTTTTTTCACGACCGGTTTGTGGGTCTTCAAGTTCATGATAGAAATGGATTTCAGCTCAAGGATCCTCCCACTCAGGTCTTCCTGGCAGGGGATCGCGAAGCTTCTGATCGTTTTGTCCTCGCGCCGGACCTCGACAACGTCACCTTCAAGTTCTTCGATCTTCTCTTTCATCTTTCGCGCCACGTCGCGCATGTGGCCTCCTTTCTGTGCGAAGAAATTCGCCTGGTCTTTGCGGTGCCGAATGTCCCGTTCGAGGCGGACGTTCTTCATTCTTTCCCGTTCGAGCCGCGCCGTAATTTCTTTGACCACATCGAAATAGTCGCCCGTATACTGTTCGACTTTATGCGTAAAAACGTCGAGGTAAAGCACTCCGTGGGTAAATGAATTCAAAAAATTGGCATCGTGTGAAATCACAATACATGTTTTTTGATAATCAATAAGAAATTTCGTGAGATGCGCAATGCCCTGTTTGTCGAGATTATTCGTCGGTTCGTCGAGGAGAAGAATATCCGGATCCTGGATCAGGGCCTGCGCGAGAAGAAGCCGCGCTTGCTGTCCGCCCGAGAGGGCTTTGATGGCTTTGCTTAAGGCAACTTTGAGATGCACGACGTCAAGCACTTTTTCAATCTTTGGTTCGATATCATAAACCTTCTCTTTGAACACTTTTTCAAAAAACTCTTTTACCGTGAGTTCCATTTCACTACGGGGGATCACCTGTCTGCTGGTCGCCATCGTCAGGTCTTTTACAACCGTTATTTCTCCCGCTTCGGGCTTCAAGCCCCGGGCGATAAGCTGGAAGATCGTTGTTTTGCCCGCACCGTTCTGCCCCATAAGCGTGATCTTCGATCCTTCGCGGACCGAAAAATCCGCCTCATGAAGAATGGGTTTTCTCCCGTATTCGAACGAAACCTTATTAAAGCGGATGATAACTTCGTTGGGCATATAATAGAAAACCCACGCCGAGATGGGTTCCGTCATAGTATAGTGGTTTTTAAGGAATTTTGGTAGACGGTACGGCAAGGAATATTGGGCTGCGGACAAAGGTCGCAAAACCGAGATTCTCAATACGGTCTCCGAGATAACGCATATGCACCGCAAAGCGGTGATACGGAAATTTCGGGTGTTACAGATGCGGGACGGGGCGCATCTCGACAAACGGGGAAAGAAAACAGTCTACACGCCCGATGTGACGGCGGCCCTGAAAGCTATCTGGGAAGCAGTCAGCCGTGTCTGCGGAAAATTGCTGCATCCGGTTGTCGCCGAATATGTTTCCATTTTGCAGCGGGACAAGCAGTGGACGCACAGCGGGGAAGCAACCGCTAAGCTCCTGCGCATGAGCGAGGGGACCATGAAGCGGCGGGTGGGGAAGTTTTTCCGCGTCCATCGGGGAAGAAGAGGTTTGTCCGCGACGAGTCCCTCTGCCCTGAAGCGCATCATCCCTATCTTCACCGGTCCATGGGAAGACAAACCTCCGGGCTATGGGCAAATCGATACGGTCGTTCATTGCGGCAGCTCGCTTCTCGACGATCTCGTCTATACGCTCAATTACACCGATGCCGCAACGCTCACCGTGATACCGCGCGCCCAATGGAACAAGGGGCAAGAGGCAACGCAACAAAGCATGGTGTACGTGAAACAGCAGCTGCCGTTTCCCTGGCTCGGTGCGCATCCCGATACCGGCAGCGAGTTCATCAATCGGTTCGTCGTCGGATGGTGCCGGACGGAACACATCGAACTTTCCCGCTCACGCCCCGGCAAGAAGAACGACAACATGTACGTGGAGGAACGGAATGGGCATGTGGTGCGAAAGCATGTGGGCTATATTCGCCTCGACTGTTCACGGGCGGTTGCTGCGTTGTATGCCGTGTACGACATGCTCACGCCCTATCTTTTGCATTTTGTAGCGGTACGGCGAACGTTCGCGAAGGAACGGATCGGGGCGCGGTACCG
This sequence comes from Minisyncoccia bacterium, assembly GCA_041487555.1. Taxonomy (GTDB): domain Bacteria; phylum Patescibacteriota; class Minisyncoccia; order UBA6257; family 2-01-FULL-56-20; genus DATLTV01. The sequence continues at coordinate 3,047 of JBGPNL010000111.1, forward strand.
GAGAACCTACGAGAAGAAAGCCAAGGCGCCCTATCTCCGCATCCTTGCGCATCCTGCGGTTGCGGATGCCGTGAAAGATCGGCTTCGGCGGGAACATGCGACGCTCAATCCCCTGATACTCAATCGTGAAATTGAGAAACGATTACAAAAGCTGTATGCTATCCAAAAGCGCTACGGAAAACCAAAAAATGAGCCGCCGATTTCGGTAACCGTTTCTAATGATCTATAGCGCACAGGCGTCTCTCTCTATTCGCTTATTCGCGCGAATAAGCGAATAGTTTAAAAGCCACGATTCTTTGAAGCATGGATCTCGGATTTCGCCGGGATGACCCCGCTGTTAGCGGGGATTATTTTTCATCTTTGATCTTATTGAGAAGTTTCTGTATCTTTTTTATGCTTTCGGGGTCGCTGATGGAGACCGCGATCGCGTCCGGGTTTATCTTTTTGAGCGCTTTCAGTTTCTCCGCGAGCGTTTTTTCGTCCACAAGGTCGCTTTTCGTAAGGAAAAGATATTCCTGTTTCTCGCTCAATTCTTTATTATACGTACCGAGTTCCTTGCGGATCACTTTATAGTCTTTCGCGGGATCGGTGGATTCAGCAGAAATAAAATGAAAAAGGATGCGGGTACGTTCGATGTGGCGGAGAAATTTTATCCCCAGGCCGCGGCCGGTCGAGGATCCTTCAATGAGTCCGGGAAT
>JBGPNL010000112.1:0-3719 GCA_041487555.1 Minisyncoccia bacterium
AATTCCAGACAAAATGCAGCGCGAGGGGCAAATATAAGGACTGTCGGGTGATGGCAAAATATCCGAATAGATAACCGGCAAACCCGGTTGCGCTTGCGCGCATTAATTTGAACAGAAAGACGGAGGGAGCGGACCACTTCTTGTCCGGCCTTGCCTTTGGGTCCTCTTTTAATAGATCGGCAAAACGAACCTCGATCTCTTTTGTCCTTTTGAACGACACGATGTGGCAAATACCGAACGCGAGCGACGATATGATGAGGCCGTAAAACGCCGCGCGCGAAAAGCTGCCGAAAAAGATGAGCAATGGCGCTCGAAATATCAATTCCTCGAGAGCGGGGAGCCAAATGAATGACCACGCGGATTGCACTCGGCATATCTTGAGAAAACGCCGGCGCTCCTCTTCGCTTTGAGCAATTCTCGATAGCAGATCCTCATTAATGTCTTTGAACCTGAAGCCCGTCGTCCTTAAAGAGACGAAGCGAATGGCAAGCGCGAAAACAAGAACCAGAAGGATCGATGGGAGAAAAATAATAAACCGAGAAAACAGCAACGCAAAAGTCATATGAATCCTCCATTTCAAAGAACGCGGTCAAAACTCCCTGCCCGTTCATACTGCAGGATATAGTAGCAGATGTTGATCGTTCTGTCAAAGAAATAATATTCGTCCAATCCGCTCAAACGGTATATTTGCGAAAAAGAAAATTTTTTTATACACTGAAGCGTACTTCCCATGATCGACCAACAAATCTACAACACCGACTTTCCGCAATTTTTTATCCAAGCGGTCAAGGAGCGCGGCTATAACCTCAAAAAGCTTTCCGAAGCGAGCGGGATATCCCTGAAACACATCGAATCGCTCGCCTGCGGGAATTTCGAGGCAATGCCATCCGCCCCGTATTTCCACGGCTACCTCCAAAAACTGGGGGCACTTCTCGATTTCGATGCCGAAACGTGGTGGACAAAGCTCCGGGCGGGAAACTTCGTGCACGACGCGACGCACCGGGACGCGCTTGTGAAGAGTCGGCGCACGCGAAAATCTTTCGGAAATCTCGTCTGGATCGGAGGATTGTGCGCCATAGTCCTTTTGTATCTTACCTTCCAATTCACAAGGATCTTCGGGAGGCCGGTCATCACCCTGCGCTACCCCACGCAAAATCTCGCCGTGGTTTCCGAGCCCAACGTAAACCTTGCGGGAACGCTTGAGAACGGAACGGAACTCTATGTGAATAACGAATCCGTAGCGCTCGCCGCGGGAGGCGCGTGGGAAAAATCAGTCCTCCTCCAGCAAGGGCTGAATACGCTCGAGATCCGCGCGAAGAAGTTCCTGGGGGGCGAAGCAACCACGGTCACGCAGATCGTCTACGAGCCAGCGAGCCCTCCCGCCACATCCACCGGAGCTTCGAAATAAGAATGAGGGCAATGCCGCCAATCGGCGTTTTTTTGTTTTGACCATCTCGAAAAAATTTGGCGCGATAACAAACAGCTTTACCAAACAAGGAGGAATGGATGAATGCCCTAGCACTCGCGCGAAAGATCGGCCCCAAAAACTATTTCGTACGAACGATTATCATCGTCAAGGAAACCGCAGGCGCACATGGCCTGCCCCTGGGTCCGCCCGATAAGGACCTCCGCTCGACCGACGGCTCACAAATGCTCGGTGAATTCGACAGGCACCTGAATGAATATGCCGGGGAAAATCACTGGCACCGCTACTTCCCGGAAGGCAAGCATGCGGGCAAGCTTATGATACGTCTTGAACTCCGGCACCCGATGCATCAGCGCGGCGAACCCATCGCAAGCGCGGAGATCATCCACGAACGAACATCCGAGGGAACAATCCGTACGCATATCATTCCCAAACAAATGCACGGGCTTCCGAGTCTTTAGCCAAGAACCATAGCGAGCCAAATGGCTCGCCTTTTTTGACTACAGAGAGGGAGACAAGATCCCCGCCTTCGCGGGGATAAAATGTCGCCGTTTTCCGGCGGCATTTTATCTTTTCTTTATCTTTATTTTATTGACAATTTATCTCGCTCACCTACAATGAATCTCATGACACCACACATGACACCACAAAAAAAACAAAAAGAGGGCGGTTCCGCGGCTGATAATAAAAAAGAATTGGAGGGACTCTTGTCCTCGCTCCAGGAAAAATACGGAGAGGGAGCGGTAATGACCCTGGGCGATGCGAAGCGAGTCGATGTCTCTGTCATTCCCACTGGTTCATTCTCCCTGGATCTCGCGCTCGGCGTAGGCGGACTCCCCCGCGGCAGAGTAGTAGAGATCTTCGGGCCTGAATCGAGCGGAAAAACGACGCTCGCGCTGAACGTCGTGGCACAAGCACAAAAACAGGGCGGCAAGGCGGCATTCATTGACGCCGAACACGCGCTCGACCCGGAATACGCGGCAAGGCTCGGCGTGAAGATCAACGATCTTTTGATATCGCAGCCCGATAACGGCGAAGAGGCTTTGAATATTTTAGAGAGTCTCGTGCACTCGGGGATGATATCGGTCGTCGTGGTGGATTCGGTTGCAGCCCTAACACCGCAGGCGGAAATCGAGGGAGAGATGGGCGCGCAACACGTGGGGCGACAGGCACGCATGATGGCGCAGGCCTTGCGCAAACTCACGGCCATGGCCGCGCGGACGGATACCTTGATCATTTTCATCAATCAGATCCGCATGAAGATCGGCGTCTTTTTCGGCAATCCCGAAACCACGCCAGGCGGCTTGTCCTTAAAATTTGCCGCATCGGTACGTATCGATATCCGCCGCATCGCGCAAGTTAAAAAAGGCGAAACGGTGGTAGGCTCGCGCGTGAAGGCGAAGGTGGTCAAGAATAAAGTAGCGGCGCCCTTCCGGCTCGCCGAGTTCGATATTATGTACGGTGAAGGCATTTCGTATGAAGCAGACGTATTGAATGCCGCAATCAAACACGGCATCGTCAAAAAATCCGGTGCGAGCTATAGCTTTGACGGTGAAAAGCTCGGCACGGGGTTCGATAATATTCGCGAGAAATTGAAAGAGGACAAAAAAATGATCGAGGAACTCAAAAAGAAAGTAGTGGAAGCGTCGAAAAATGGCATAACGATAACGGCACCAGCAGCGGAGGAAAAAGAATAGGGATATCCGCATTATGAATGGTCCAAGACTGGGAAAATTGGCAGACAAGGCATTTGTCAAAAAACTTAAAAAAGGGGGGGGTTACGAAATCATCGGCCGAGAATTTGAGCGCAGCATCCATAGCGGCGGCTGGCCGGACTTCATAACGCGAAACCCAAAAGGCAAACTGGAATTTATCGAAGTCAAAAGCGGCAATTCCCCCCTAGATCATCACCAACATCATGTTTTGCAAATACTCAGGAAGCTGGGAAGGGTTCGCGTAATGCGCTGGAATAAGAAACGATCTCACTTCGAAGACGTAACCCGTTTCGAGCTGAACGATAAAAAAATGGCGCGTAAAAAATTTTGTAGTGGTTGTTACCCGAAGTAATAAAAATCTTCTCTCTTCGCACGGAGTTCTATTCACGAATTCGCTTCCGTATACGAAATGCGAGATTTCCGTCGTGAGGCGACGTGGCAGACGACGAAAGCGTACTCAGAGAGTACGTCGAGTCGGAGCCGCAAGCCGCAGCAGAAAAATACGCGTTGCAGTAGGAATGGGATTTGCGAACGGGCTCCCTATAGTCTGGAGATCGCCTGCGTGAGACCCGCTTCGG
>JBGPNL010000113.1:0-3713 GCA_041487555.1 Minisyncoccia bacterium
ACGCGTCTGCCCTCAAAGCTCTGCTTGACGACTATAGGGGTAGTATTGATTTGATTTACATAGATCCGCCGTTTGCCACAAACGGACATTTTAAAATCAGCGAAGATCGTGCCAATACCGTAAGTAGTAGTCGTGGCGATGCAGTTGCATACAGCGATATTCTTATTGGAGCCGATTTCCTGGAATTTTTGCGCGAGCGTCTTATTTTTCTGCGCGAACTTTTATCGGAGAACGGATCAATCTATCTTCATATTGATTATAAGGTCGGACATTACGTGAAACTTATCATGGATGAGGTGTTTGGAAGAAATATGTTTCGTAATGACATTACCCGTATTAAATGTAATCCGAAAAATTTTCATCGTAAAGCATTTGGCAATGTAAAAGACCTCATACTTTTTTATTCAAAATCCGAAAATCCTGTCTGGAATGACCCGAGAGTTTCTTTTTCAGAAAATGACGAAGATCGTTTGTTCAAAAAGGTCGACGAGAATGGTCGGCGATATACCACAATTCCGCTCCATGCGCCGGGAGAAACAGAGAATGGCAATACAGGAAAGTCTTGGAAAGGGATAATGCCGCCTAAAGGAAGGCATTGGCGGAGCGAGCCAAGGGTTTTAGAGGGGTGGGATAAGGAAGGATTAATCGAATGGTCTGCGAACGGCGTTCCAAGAAAAAAAAATTTATCTCGATGAAAGCGAGGGAAAGAAGATGCAGGATATCTGGGAGTTTAAAGATCCACAATATCCAAGTTATCCTACGGAAAAAAATTTAGACTTATTGAAATTCATTATTCAAACATCTTCGCGCGAGGGTGGTTTAGTGCTTGATTGCTTTTCTGGATCGGGGACAACGCTTGTTGCAGCTCAGACACTGCAGCGAAATTGGATTGGCATAGATCAATCCGAGCATGCAATCAAAGCGGCAAAAAAACGTTTAGCTGCATTGCCCGTCGATCTATTTTCTCGGTTGGAATACGAATTTTTGACCGAGGATACGCTTGCGCCGATAAAAACTCAGATTCGTACATCTCGAAAAAAAATTGGGGCGAATTTATAAACAAAAACCAGTGTTAGGCATCCCTATTTTGGATGTTCTTTTTCTGTCTTTTCCGGTCGGCTCTTGTGGAAAATACAATCAGGGCGAGTTCGATAACTGCCGGTACGGCCAAAACGAGAAGCATTGAGGTGCTGAAAAAAAGGGTGTCAGGTAAGCTCTGTAGAAAACATCTCGTTATCCTGCAAACCACAAAATGCCGATGTTGTGGGTAAGGACTTTGAGTCCTGTGTATGTTAACTGCTTGATTTGAGTGGTTAACATGCGTTATAATAAGAGCTATGAATAATAAACATTCTGAGATGAAAAAGGAGACGTTTTCGACGACGGAAGTCGCGAAGCTTTTGGGTATAAGCCGGATAGCGGTGTTCAAGAAAATTAAATCAGGCTCGCTTGTCGCGCAAAAACGCGGGAGAAATTACGTGGTGCGTTCCGAGGATGCGATGGAGCAACTAGGAAAGGCGTTGGGGGCGGCGAAAAAACATACGATCGAAATGGTGGTGGAGAGAGCTATACGCGAATACGGTGAAACGTTCAAGAAACTTGGACGGGAATGAAGATCAAAAATATCACCATTCCGGAGGTGGAGTATATTGCATTCGCGCTGGCGAAAGAATTTTTGGCGTGGAATGAACCGATCCCGGAGTTCGGTACTCGTTTTCCGCAGGTTTTGGAAAGCTGCCTCGAAAGTCCGTTCGCACGATTCAGCAAAAAAGATCTATACAAGGGCATCGCCGGAAAGGGCGGCATGTTGTTTTATCTGATGGTCAAAAACCATCCCTTCCGCAACGGCAACAAGCGGATCGCGATCATGACCCTGCTTTATTTTCTTTCTAAGAATGGATATTGGCTTCATATTGGGAACGACGAATTGTATGAGTTTGCAAAACAAGTCGCCGAAAGCAGGGCAAAGCTGAAGGACGCAACCCTGCTTACTATCCGCGGTTTTCTTGCTGCGTATATGAAAAAGAGATAACTTGTACGCCGACATCAAAAAATGCCCATAAAGAAGCCAAAAAATAGCTTGAAGACCTGCCGTATATGACTTTATAAAAATTTTATCTCCCGAACGCTATGGTCGTTGTATGATGATAGGCTATTCGGATCATGCCGAAGATAGATTGCGCGAACGTGGGATATCGAAAGCCGAAGTAAAAGAGGCATTGCGTCTCGGGGCGAAAATGTCCGCGCACGATGGACTGCGGACCTGTACTTATAAGGGTTTAATGGTAATATATGAAATAAAGGGCCCCGCGAAGATCAGGGTCGTAACAATATATCGTGCGTAACGTAAGTTACTATAACTATATGGAAATAAAATTAGATAAAGCAGTAGACGCCCTCTATATAAAGATCAAGAAGGGCAAGGTGCATAAGACCATCGCCAGGGATGCTTTTTTGATCGACGTGGATAAGAAGGGCGGGCTCATCGGCATTGAGGTCCTGAATTATTCAAAAGCGGTTCCTAAGAAATTGGAACGGTTCTCGGTTTTTTTGGGTGAAAATCGGAAGCGGTTTGCCATATCCGCCTCGCGTTAAAAATAAAGCGTCGGTCGATATAAAAATAATTTATAAATAACAAAAATAATGGCGAAAAAATGGGTTGCGGATTGCAGCAAGTTCCCGAGCGAGAGCCATTGCGATTTAAAGATCTCGGGTTCGGATAAGGAAGTGGTTGCCGAAGTTGCATATCAGCACGCGATAGGGCTTCACAAGCATGCCGCGAACGAAGCAGGCCTGCGCGATGGCATCAAAAAAATGCTCGCGGAGGAATAGAGGATTTCCGGACAAGTTCCAGAAAAACCGCCCTTCGGGCGGTTTTTTATATGCTAAAATCAAACCATATGAAAAAACTGCGGATAATAATTCTTCTTTTCCTGCTGCTCTGCCTTGCCGGGCGTGCCCACGCGCAATCGGCGTCCGACCCGTCGGGCTTGGGGAGCGCGCCTACGAGTAGCGGCGCGGGCGGAGTACCTGCCTCGACATCATCCACTGCTGCGCCAGCAACTTCAACTTCAGTGCCCACGTCGCCACCGGCTGCGATACTTCAACAGTCCGCCTTGGGCGGAGCTGCGACCCGTGCGACGAGTTCGAAGGCGGTTCCGGCTCCTGCGCCAGCACCACAGCCCGTTTCTGTGGCGACATCAACCGCGCCCGCCGTTACGCCTCCAACTTCCGACGTAATTCCGCCCACAGCTCCTGCGCCGAAAAACGATTCACTGCCCGGCGTTCTCGCCGCCGCAGTCATCGCCCTTGGCGCGTATGCCACCGTGCGCCTCGTGCGCGGCGGGGGGCAACAAAATCAGACGAACGATTCTTCGAAGTGCGACAACATCAAATCCTTGCTCAAACAAAAGGAGCAGGAACTTGAAGATATGATTCGTGGCTGGCCGCAGGAAAAACTTAAAGCAATCGGACATGATTTGGCGCTTGGCGAATTGAAAGACGATAAGCGCGCGACGGAAACGATAGCCATTGCCGAAGACGTAAAAGCAAAATACGACAAGCTTACGGACACAATCGCGCTCCTCAAGACGCGGTTCGATCTCTGTATGCTTTCCTTACCGCAGAGTAAGACAACCCCCAAAACAATTTGTATCATCGGCCCGAACGGCGTTGGGAAGACCTCAGTTGCGTTCGAGCTTGCGAGGCGCCTC
>JBGPNL010000114.1:0-3699 GCA_041487555.1 Minisyncoccia bacterium
GGACAGGATCTCGGCAATTTTCGTGCCGATCGTGCTCGTGATCGCCGTGTTTACGTTCGTGATATGGTTCATAGTTACAAAAAATATTTCGGCTAGCGTCGTCTCGGCGGTCGCGGTACTTGTGGTCGCCTGCCCGTGCGCATTGGGCTTAGCCACGCCCACCGCCGTGATGGTGGGAACGGGCGAAGGGGCGCGACGCGGCATTCTCATCAAGAACGGCTCTTCGCTCGAGAAAGGAAAGAAGGTGGACGTGGTCGTGTTCGATAAAACAGGCACGCTTACCGAAGGCAAACCGAAAGTGACGGATGTATTTGTCGCCCAGGGAATTTCTGAGAAGGATATGCTTTCGCTCGCAGCGGGGGTTGAAACATTTTCCGAGCATCCCCTTTCCCGCGCAGTCGTGGAGGAGGCAAAAAGAAAAAATATATCTCCGGCATCGGTTACCGAATTCAAGAATATCGCTGGGTACGGGGTAGAGGGAAAGAGCGAAAACAAAGAACTTCTCGTCGGAAGCGTTCGCTTTATCTCCGAACGGGGTATTTCGCTTCACGGCTTTGAAGCATCGATCGAGCGATTTGAGAAGGGAGCGAAAACGGTGCTTGCCGCCGCGCGGGATAAACAATTGATCGGACTCATCGCAGTCGCGGATACTTTGAAAAAAGACGCGGCCCCGGCGATCCAAGCACTCAAAGCCCAGGGCATCCGTACCGTCATGATCACCGGAGACAACGAAGCAACCGCGCGCGCCATTGCGAAAGAGCTCGGCATCGCGGAATTCATCGCGCGCGTTCTGCCGCAGGATAAGGCGAATGAAGTAAAAAAACTGCAGGCGAAGGGCCTTCGGGTCGCCTTCGTCGGCGACGGCGTGAACGACGCGCCCGCGATCGTGCAAGCGGACCTCGGCATCGCGATGGGCACGGGAACGGATATCGCGATAGAAGCGGGAGATATCGTGCTCGTCAAAGGCAGCCCGCTCAAGGTAGTGGAAGCGATCACCTTATCGCGCATTACTTTCCACACGATCAAACAAAACCTCTTCTGGGCGTTCTTCTATAACGTCGCCGCGATCCCCTTGGCCGCCGCCGGATTCCTAAACCCGATGATCGCCGCAACCGCCATGGCGGCATCGAGTATTAGTGTCGTGGGGAATAGTTTAAGGATTAGGAGTAAGAAGCTAGGATAAAAGCGACATCCCTTTGGCGGATATTGCACGGGATATTTATTGTGCTATTATAAAACCGTAGTTTCGAACCAATGAAATCACCATTCCCCAAAGAAACCTACGCCCGGAACGCAGAGGTCTATAAGATCCTCGCCAATCCGAAGCGGCTTGAGATACTGAATATTCTGAAGGCCGGAGAAACCCCGGTTGAAATACTACGCGCCGTACTCAAGCTTCCTAAGGCGAATCTCTCCCAGCACCTCGCGCTCCTCCGCCATGCGCGGCTGGTTACCGTGCGGCGGAACGGACTGAACGCCTACTATAAGATCATTGATCCCCGGATCGTGGAACCGTGCAGAATCCTCCATAACCTGCGAAAGCGCAAAGCAGTGGTATAAAAAATTAAATCCAGCGAAATTCAGTTACTTTTCGAGGAGCCAGCGCACCGCTTCTTCTCTTGTTTCCGGATATCGCATCCGCGAAGCGGTAAAAGATGCCCTTATAAGAATACGCGTCATTTTTTTGACAACGGCGTTGCCACCGAATACTGCTAACTTATCCCAATCACTTTCATTTGAAAATTCAATGCCGGCCGTTGCCGTTGACGTATCAATTTCTTCGAGACGGCTAAGATCATAGAGCAAAAACACCGGTTTCCCTTTTTTTCGTAGTGCATGTGCCGCTTCCTCGATCTTGCCCCATGTCTCGCCGATGGCGAGGGGATCTTGATCGACAAGTTCGATATTGATAATCCCCTGCTTGTCGGTAAATACGTTGTTCGTCATTGATTCTATAAATAAACTTATTTTTTCTTCTCAATTATTGTTCGTGGATAATTTTATCCGGCTCCTGCAAGTATATTTTGGACAATACCCACGATCATCACCGTCCAGAATAAACTCATGGCGAGAAACGCCCATTTACGCTTATGCCAGTCGAACGCTTCCCTCCAGCTTGTGGGTTCTTCTTCTCCGCGATCAACGAACGGTATCGCGAGGAGCGCGCCCAACATGAGCGCCATGGCGGTTACCGTCCCCCAAATGTCCGGGTCGACGCCTGCATTCGCAGCGACCACGTTAATTCCTTTCGTCCAACCGATGGGCAACGTCGGCTTAAAACCCAGCCCGCCGGCATCATCATCCGTTCCGAATAAAGGAGACGAGGGTATGAGCTGCGGCGCGGTGCCGACGTCTCTCCCTATAAAAATAGCAAGCAAAAGCACGGCACCAATCGCGAGCGCGGAATAAACGAACCATAATTTAATATGGCTCGAGAAAGGCACCTTCTTTCCACTCGGTTTTTTCCAGAACGGCAGCGAGATCCCTTTCATGCGGATCAAATAGAAGTGAAGCATGACGAGGACCATGGTGATCAGCGGCAAAATGGCGATGTGCATGGCGTAGAGTTGCACGAGCTTCAGGGTCGCGGTCGCGGGATCCAAAATATCGGCAAAATTGTAATGGAACATATCGCTTACATGCGTCGCCTGCATGATCTCGGAAATATTCCAGGGCACGGCGAATCCGACCTCGTCCCAATGAAGCGCTTCCCCGGTAAGATAGGTCGCGAATATCAAAATGGCGAGCGCCACGCCCACAAACCACAACACTTTTTTATTTTTCCGGTACGCCGCGCTCACGAACACCCGCATCAGATGCGTCATCACGAGCCCGTAGATGAGGAATGAGTTGAAATAATGCGAGCTTAACGTAATCCGCCAAAAAGGAGAGTGGAGCATGTCGCTCACGCTGCCGAAAGCAAGCGCCGCGTCGGGAATATATTTCAAAGTCAAAATAATTCCGGTCACCACCTGGAACGCCAGGGAGATCATGAGCACGCCACCCAACGAATACCAAAAGTTATTCGTTTCTTCCGGCACATAATATTCTCCGAGAAGCGGGGCCAAGGCCATTTGGTTTTTGAACCACGGCCAGATACCCTGTTTCTTCGCACCCACCTTTTCAACTGCTTGTTCCATAGTTTTATTATATCCAATTTCGCCCCGTCCCACAATTTGAATATGATATACTGAATATATAGTTTCGAAATTATGAAACATTTATAAACATATGCATACCAAATGGAGGAATGAGGCGGTTTTCGGCGCGGTCGCGGCGGCGATACTCGTAGTGCCGCTTTTTGTGATGGCGGCAAGCACCGGAAGTTTCAGTCGTGATCTCGCGGCGGGATCGAAAGGTAGCGATGTCATGCTCCTGCAGGAAAAATTGGCTGCACTCGGCTACCTCAAGGCAGCGCCGACCGGCTATTTCGGAAGTAAGACACGACTTGCGCTGGTGAATTGGCAAAAGGACGAAAAGATATCTCCTACAATCGGGTATTTCGGCCCAAAGAGCCGCGCCCGGTTTGTCGCCGGTACCGCGAACGTCCTTTCCGCGTCGCCCACCCCGTCTCCGACCGCTCCGGCGTCAGGTCTCGCGGTAGCGGTGTCAGCGCAGAATCCCGTCGCTGGTTCCCTGATCTCAGGCGCCACATCGGCTGCGAGAGTCCCGGTATTCGCCGTTCAATTCACCGCAGGA
>JBGPNL010000115.1:0-3694 GCA_041487555.1 Minisyncoccia bacterium
AGCCAGGTGCCGGTGGGCACGGCAAAGAAAATCGGCGAATTGATAAAAAAACAGAAACACGATCTGAAGTTTGAGTACGTGTGTACGCCGGAGAATTTGCGTCTTGGCGAAGCGGTGCGGTGTTTCATGGAGCCGGGACGGATTGTGGTGGGGGTGGATTCCGAGCGTGCGTGGCAAAAGATGCAAGCCATCTTCGCTCCGCTCAAAACAACGCTGCTCCGAATGTCCATCGCGTCCGCCGAAATGGCCAAGCACGCCTTGAATGCGTTTCTCGCGACCTCGGTAAGCTTCATAAACGATATAGCAGACCTTTGCGAGAAAACGGGCGCGGATGTGCTCGACGTTACGAAAGCGTTGCGTTCCGACCCGCGAATCGGACAAAAAGCGTTCCTGGACGCGGGAATAGGATTTTCCGGGGGAACGCTGGGCAGGGATGTGAACGCACTCACGGCCGTCGCCAAAAATTACGATCTATCGCTCCCGGTCATCACAAGCGTTTCCGAAAAAAACATCAAAAGAAAAGAAATCGTCGTGAGGCGCTTACAGGTGTTATTGAAGGATTTAAACGGCAAAAAAGTCGCCATTTTCGGCCTTACCTATAAGCCGGGTACGACGACCCTCCGGAGGTCGAGATCACTCGAAATAGCGGCGGATTTGAGCAAACACGGCGCGGTGGTGAACCTCTACGATCCGGTCATCGTAGAGGCGAAGCTCGCTCAGATCAAAAATACCGGATTTCTTCAAGACCCCTATCTCGCCGCATTTTCCGTCGATGCGATAGTGATTATCACGCCCTGGCCGGAATTTAGGGACCTGGATTTCGAGAAGCTCGGTAAAAACGCGAAAAACGCCATTCTTTTGGATACGGCGAATTTGCTTTACGATAAAGAAGATATGATACGGTCGTACGGATTAAAATACATCGGCATCGGACGTTAACGCTATGCGATTAAAAGATAAGCGAGCAATTATTACCGGTGGAAGTCGCGGCATAGGAAAAGCTATCGCTGCGCATTTTTTGCGCGAAGGCGCGCAGGTGCTTATCGCTGCGCGTTCGAAAGAAGAGCTTGCCGAAGCGGAGCGCGAGCTTGCGTCGCTTGGCCAGGTCCATGTGTTCGCGGCCGATATCTCGAGTCCCGCGGCGGCGAAGGCGATCGTTGCGGAAGCGGTAAAAATTTTTGGCGGCGCGGATGTTTTGGTGAACGCCGCAGGCATTTACGGGCCGATCGGCGCATCCGATTCGATCGACATTGAACAATGGAAGAAAACATTCGAAGTAAATCTGTTCGGTGGATTTTATATGTTTCGGGAAGTTTTGGCGTTGATGAAAAAACAGAAAAAAGGCAAGATCATTAATTTTTCGGGCGGAGGCGATGGGCCGTTCCCGAATTTTAGCGCTTACAGCACGTCGAAAGTTGCAGTCGTGCGTCTGACCGAAACATTGGCGGAAGAAGCGAAGGAAAATCATATCGATATAAATGTAATTGCCCCCGGAGCGGTGAACACTAAAATTTTGGATGACGCGCTTGCGGCCGGAGAAAAGGCGGTTGGTAAAGAACGTTATGCTGCGATGCTCAAACAGAAAGAGGAGGGCGGAGCTTCAGCGGAAAAAGCAGCCGAACTTTGTGTGTTCCTTGCTTCGGGCGCATCCGATGGATTAAGCGGAAAATTCTTGAGCGCAGTTTGGGATGATTATAAATCATGGGATGCGAAAAAAATTAAGGAAATTATGGCGAGCGATGCATATACTCTCCGCAGGGTAAAGCCAAAACAATAAAATGAACAAAATTCGCGTTGGCATTATCGGTGCGGGGCTCATCGGCAGTAAGCGGGCACAAGGGATCGCAAAGACCAAGCGAGGCGTGTTGGCTGGCGTCGCCGATCCCGACCAAGCGCGAGCAGAGGCGCTCGCGAAGCAATATGGCGTAGAAGCTTATGGAGATTGGAAAAAACTTATTGAGAATAAAGATATTAATGCGGTGATCGTGGCAGTGCCGAATGCATTTGCGGCGCCTATCGTGATTGCGGCGCTTGAAGCAGGGAAGCACGTGCTTTGTGAAAAGCCCTTCGGGATCAACGCGAAAGAAGCGGCAGCGATGGTTTCTGCCGGTGAAAAAGCAAAGCGCGTCGTCAAAGTTGGTTTCAATCATCGTTTTCATGCGGCGGTGCTCAAAGCCCGCGAAATTTTCGAAAAAGGCGGCATCGGAAAGGCTCTCTTTATCCGCTCGCGCTACGGCCACGGCGGCCGGAAAGGAATGGAAAAAGAGTGGCGATTTGACGAAAAGATCTCCGGAGGCGGAGAACTCCTCGACCAGGGCGTGCATATTGTGGATCTCGCGCGCTGGTTCGGTGGAGAATTTGATGAAGTCTACGGCAGCGCAGAGGCAAAATTTTGGGACACAAAACTCGACGATAATGCATTCGCTGTTTTGAAGAATAAAAACGTTACCGCGTCGTTCCATGTTTCGACGACAAATTGGAAGAATATATTTTCATTCGAGGTGTTTGGCGATTGGGGATTTTTACAAATTGACGGCAAGGGTGGAAGTTATGGCGAAGAAAAACTTATCTACGGCAAGCGCCGGCCGGAATTCGGCGTGCCAGAGATCGAGACATTCGCGTTTCCTGGCGTGGATGAAAGTTGGGAGCGCGAATGGGAACATTTTGTGGATGCGATAGAGAAGGGAACGGCAGTGAGCGGCAGCGGGGCGGACGGCTTGGCCGCGAATGAACTTATCGAAGCCATTTACCGTTCCTCGCGCGAGAAAAAAATCATCAAAATGTGATGCATTCATTTTTGACATTTTGCTGCAATTATTGTATTTTCTCAATATAATCAAGGTTATGCCCCCAAAAGCTCACCAATTAAAGATAAAGATTTTCGCGGATGGTGCTGAAAAGGCAAGCATGGTTGCGCTTGCCAAAGATCCGCTCGTGAAAGGATTCACCACGAACCCGACTTTGATGCGCAAAGCGGGCGTGACCGATTATGCCGGTTTCGCTAAAGAGGTTCTTGCCGAAATTAAAGACAAGCCGGTATCTTTCGAGGTGTTTTCGGACGATTTCAAAGAGATGGAGCGGCAAGCTCGGATCATCAATGCCTGGGCGCCGAACGTGTACGTAAAACTTCCCATTACCAATACGAAAAGGGAATCGGCATTCGATCTTGCAAAAAAACTTTCGGCTCAAGGCGTGAAGCTCAATATGACGGCGATACTCACCGTGCCGCAGGTGCAGCATATCGTTGCGGCGCTGAATCCCAAAGTCCCCGCGATCATTTCGGTATTCGCGGGACGTGTTGCGGACACGGGCGTGAATCCTATTCCACTCATGAAGGAAGCGAAGGCGATCACCGGTGCATTTCCGAAGTACGAACTTTTATGGGCGAGCCCGCGGCAGCTTTTGGATATTTATCATGCCGAGGAAGCGAAGTCCGACATCATTACGGTAACGCCCGATATTTTGAAGAAGCTCGAGAAAGTGGGATACGATCACCACGAACTCTCGCTCGATACGGTCAAAATGTTTTACGACGACGGCCAGAAAGTGGGGTATACTTTATACGAATCATAACTTGTCCCGTTAGAAGCGGCGATCGCTTGTGAAATATTTTCAATTATAAAAATGAACAATCGTTTCAGCAAAATAAAAATTATGCGCAGTTCGCCGATCGCGATCTGCTTCTAATGGGATG
>JBGPNL010000116.1:0-3687 GCA_041487555.1 Minisyncoccia bacterium
AATCTGAAGTAAAAATCTTTTACACCGTAACGGCTCGCTTTCGCGGGCCGTTTTTATTTTTAAAGCGACTAAAAAGAAATATAAAAAAAACCGCCTTTTAATAATGAAAGGCGGCCTTCGAAGTTTTCCCGTTCGGCTTTTCCTGCTGATCTCTGAGGCAGGACTTGAGTCGCTCGAATACGGGCGTGAGATAGGGATACACTTTTTCAAGCGCCCCTTGGTTTTGAAGATTGATGAGAAGAAAGTTGAAGGCTTCGGTTTTCTCACCCTTATCCCATTTTTTTCCCGAAGCGCACGTTGCGGCCAGGGAAACCGGCTGATACATCGAAGCATAGAACCAGGCTGTGCTTTCAGGGATGGGGTCGGCAACCGTTTGTTCAAACGAAGCCTCCGGAAAATCAACAAGGCGCGGGCCAAGAACGCTTCTGTGGTTCTTGAGCCATGCCATGGCATATTCCCATTCTTCTTTCGTGATGCGGCTGCGCCCGACCTTAAAGCCGTAGTTCGTCGCATCAAATTCGTACTGCATTTTGGCTTGCGTGTCCTTCGCGCGCTCCGCATCGCACGCGCCACCGGGGCACTGCTCGGGATTCGTGAGTGCCCACACGGGATGATTCATGTATTGCTGTGCATGCTTTACCTCGTGTGAGACGATCTCAAGAAGCAACCATTTCAATGTCGCCTGCACTCGTTTGTCGTCTACGGCATAGGCAACTCGCATGATCTCGAAGCTGTTAAGGGTCAAATTCACCTTGATGGTTCCTTTGGGATACAGCTTCGTATCGCCATGTTTCGCGTCGTACTCCGAATCGTCTTCCGGTCCGTATGCCACAACGCCGGCAGACGGTTCGCGATAATCCATCACGAAAAACAATCCCTGGTTCACGAGCGCCTGCTGATCCGGTTTCAGATTCGGATAGGCATCGTAGAGCGCACGCGCGAGAAGCTCCGTATCCGCTCCCTCGTTAGCCTTGATGCTGAATGCATCCTGCGCACGGGAAGACTGTGCCGCAAAAAACAGAAGAATAATAGCCAGTATCAATCCAAATCGTTTCACGTTTCACCTCAAATTCTCAACGAATATCTGCTCGGAGTATATGCTCCCCTCGGAAAAGGGTCAAGGAAAATAAAAAGGAGCGACATGATGCCGCTCCGGTTTTTTAATTCGCATAGAAAACGTTCGTCCTCAATCCACTGTACGTTTCGAGACCAAGCTTTTGCACGGCCTTTTTGCCGCCGAGAATGCTCGCGGCGCTTCTCGCGTCGAATTCGAGCGTAGCAGGCTTGCATTTATCCATTTCGGCGCGAGTACACATCACGGAATTTTCGTCTCGATCATGGTCGGCGCCAAACTCGTGGCCAAGCTCATGACAGACCGTGTGTTCGAACACCGCGGGCATGAGCAATGCTGCAATGTCGAAACGGACAAGTATCGCTCCTCTTCCCGAGAAACCTCGGATGGCAAGCGTTTCTGCTTCGTGTTCTTTTGAAGCGGGAATGTCCAAGGCAAGCGACTGGTCGGTCACGACGATCGCGAGCGTTCCACGTGGACGAGAGGCGGCGGAGAGCCAGGCGTGCGGGTCGGAAGATTCAAGCGCAGGCATTTCATATACGGCCGGATCGAGCGCAAGCTCGATGCCGAACTTTTCAGAAAATGCCTTTGTGGCGTCCTTCACTCCCCCGACAATCGAGGAACGATCGACGGATCGCACGGTTTTAGCCATGTAGATCCGCGCGGGAATGACAAGCGGTCGTTCGGCCACCTTATCCGTATCGCGGATAAGAGAGAAAAGCGTGATGCTGCTCTGGACTCCGTCCACGCTGAACGATGCGACATAATGGTCGTCGAGCGCGGGGGCGCTGCGCTTTTGTACCGCCCGAAGCGCGAGCTCCAAGCTGCCGTAGTGCGCGACGCTCCAGTGTGAAGGCGGATATACGACATCGCCGGGAGTCGAAAGCGCTATCAATTGCCACTTTGAGTGCCACAATCCGGTATCGGCAGACACCGAAGAAAATTTCGGGACGAATGACGGCAGTTCGAGGCCACCGTCCCCAATGAGCTTGTCGGCGTATACCACGGCGTCCTCGGCAGTGTTAAACTCCCCTCCCAAAATCTCGTACTTTTCTCCGTCCTTAAGAAAATTCGGGATGTAGAAAACGGTAACAGTGGATTCAACAGTGTTCCCGTAGCGCTGCCTGCACGCGACGAATCGCGCGAGCGCATGCGCACCGTTCACAAAATCTTTGGCGGCTTCGAGGCTCTCAATCCCCTCCTTCGCCTGCCATTTGAATTGATCAGACGTAGCACCATCTTGACGGTAATACAACGCGCGATATTCGGGGTAGGTCGGGGCGCCTTCATGTGCCTCGCACAAGAACTGTGCCGACGCGGCATAACTCCCTAGCGAATTCGCGAATGTGGCCGCTTCGTTTGCGGAAGCGGGCAACTTTGATTGCTCGGGAATTGGATTCTTCTCCAATTCCTGGGCGAAGCCTGCGTGGGCGAAAAGCATAACGGAAAAAAGCAGTGAAAAACAGATAAACAAGCGTTTCATGGTGTTCCTCTCTGAACTTCATGTCAAAAACTTCTGCCCCTAGAATATCACGACATTCCTTCCCTAGGCAAGCAGCGCGAAAACGCTTGTCATCGGCCTATTTTGCCAATACTATATTAACCATATGAGCCAAGAGCAACCTCAAAAAGAAAGTTTCGAAGAATTCGAGCAGCGCCTTAATGAAGGGGCCGAGAAAGGAGCGGAGAAAGGAGCGCCCAATAATCCTTTCGGCATCAAAGCAGGCGCGCGCCAGAAGGGCGACACCTCGGCGATATGGCGGGAACTGGGGTCGCCGCCGGGCGAAATTCCGGCGGGCACGGAAGCCGCACTCCTAAAAGAGAACACTATCGATGTTGTCGAACGACTCAAAAAAGATGGCTACGAATATATTCTGCAACGAGGAAGCCCCTCGCAATTGGTAAGCTACCAAGGCCACGAAAAAGAACAGTTCAGGATCGTCTGTCTCGGCGACGAAATGCACCGCATATTTCTGATTTTCGAAAAAAAGAAAGGGTGGTTTAAGAGATAAAAAATGCGGCTCTGACAATGGTCAAAGCCGCTTTTTATTTTATTCCAAATACCCTTTCACTTTCATGAGCTCGGCCGTGAGGATCATGCCTCCGGCCGCGCCGCGGATCGTGTTGTGCGAAAGTGCTACGCAGTTCCAGCGCAGGAGAAATGCATGCTTGCGGAGACCGCCCACCGAAATGCCCATGCCGTTCTCGAAGTTGCAGTCGAGGCACGGCTGCGGCCGGCCCGGTTCATCCAGATACTGCATGAACTGCTTCGGCGCCGAGGGCAAGCCGAAATTTGCGAGCGGATTTTTGAATTCGCGTATTGCCGCAATCAGGTCTTCCTTCTTTGGATACGCCCGGAAATTGACGCTCATCGTCACGAGGTGGCCGTCTTCGACGGGCACGCGCGTGCAAGTCGCGGAGATCACGGGATGCGGAATTTTGGGAATCACGAAGTGCCCGTCGAGCATTCCTGCCCAGATCTTCATCGGTTCGCGCTCGGACTTCTCCTCTTCCCCTTTGATGTACGGGATGACGTTGCCGTTCATTTCGGGCCAGGCTGCGAGCGTTTTCCCCGCTCCGGAAACGGCTTGCTGCGTTACCACGAACACGTCGAG
>JBGPNL010000117.1:0-3672 GCA_041487555.1 Minisyncoccia bacterium
ATCAAGCGCCTTGCGGGTATAGTGAAGGACAAGAAATTTTCAGTCATCCCCCTGAACGCCTACATAAAGAATAACCTTATAAAGATCGAACTCGGCGTCGGTCGCCCGCGCAAGAAATCGGACAAACGGGATCTTTTGAAAAAACGCACCCACGAGCGCGAAATGGGACGGGCAGATGAATAACATGCACTTATCAACAGGCCTCGTTTGGCACTCATGCCCTACTCTGATTTAATGGAGAAAGTATCTTCAGGAGAAAAAACAATGTCGCGGCGACCAATGCGGGATCGAGGAAGTCTTACTTTTTTTGCGGGAAATATGTCGTCCAGCAAATCACCATCTCTTATCAATAAAGCCCTGGATATGATAAATCCGGGGGGCGCAAAGGTTATCGCCTTTAAGCCGGATGCCGACACGAGAAGCCCCAAGGGACTCATTCGGAGTCGCCGGGGAGATGAAATGAAAGCGATCGAAATACCAGTAGGAGAGCCGCAAAAAATTCTTGAGATTCTTGAGGCCAAGGAAAAAGAGCTTGGAGAAAAAATCGACGCCCTTGTTTTCGACGAGGTACAATTTTATACGGCCAATTCGGGTTTTTTTGAAATCGTGAAGGGCTTGCTCGACAGAGGCTACGATATCCTCGCGGCGGGACTCACGTTCAATTTCCGCGGCGAGCCGTTCGGTTCAACGCCCGCGCTTATAGCTTTAGCTCAAAAAAATGTCGTCTGGTGCAACGCAAGGTGCACGTTCAAGGTAGGCGACAAGCCGTGCAACGAGGAGGCGATGTTCCCCCAACGGTTCAACCATGACGGAACGCTCGCCCCATACGACGCCGAAGAAATCGCGGTTGGCGACGAAGACAAGCGCAGGGCCTGTTATTATGAAGCGCGTTGCGCTGGCCATTTCGTTATTCCGCGCAAAAGCGCAGTTACGGAAAAGAAATAAGATCTGTTACGACCACCTATGGATGGTCGTATTCATTCCCCCACCTAAATTTAGGTGTGGGGATTTATTTTTGTACGCATATCAAGTATCATCTTTCAATACCCACACACATGAAAGCCGTCGGTTATTTTCTCGTCATCTTCTTTGTCCTCGTGGTTTTTGATTGGCTTTTCAGTGGTTTCGGGGGGCTCCTCACGACTTTCGCTCCGGGTAGCAATTCCGGCCTCGCCACGGTTGATTTCGCGTTTTTCTCGAAGAATGATGTGAAAAACTATATCACGCAGGGATATGGATATACCGCCATGGCCGGCTATTACATCCATGGCTGGCACAACGGCATCGACATCGCGGCGAAATACGGCGCACCGGTCTTATCGGCCACGGACGGTACCGTTCTCGCGACCGGGAATCAAGACGATTATTGCTACAAGCGCGGATTCGGAAAATTCGTAGCGGTCGCATCAGACAAAAAAAATCTCGTGCTTTTTTACGCGCATCTCGGTTCGATCCATACGAAAGTCGGGGAACGGGTGGATAAAAGCGCGCTTCTCGCCACCATCGGGGTCACGGGACTCGAAACCGGCACACACTTGCATTTCTCGATCTTCAGCGCCGATGGATTCCAGATAAAACCGAAGAACGACTGCGGTCCAGGACCGAACGGAGAAGATATGAACCCGATGAAGTATCTCCCCGGGTTTAAATAGCTTCTCTATCTTTTGTCATCCCAGCAAAGGCCGGGATCCACGCTCCCCAAAAAAGTTTCCCTTGTAATTTCCTCGTATTCCCGTGACTCAACATGCCGCGATAGGAAACGATTGTGGCATCTGCAGGATGCGCCGCCACTCGCGCGAACATCCGCCGTTTCGTCGCGGCACGCAACACGCGATGATCGGGGAAATGCACCCAGCCGAGGAAATCGACGCCCGAGGCAAGCGTTTTGATGAATACCTTGTCCGGGTGTAAAGAAAGTTTCAGTTTTTCCCGCAAGAAAACCTCGATCTGCAAAAGCCAAACTTCAGGTTGCTTGCGATCATGGTAAAGAAAAATAAAATCATCCGCATAGCGGATATAATATTTTATTTTGAGTTTATGTTTTACAAACTGGTCAAATTCATTCATATAGATATTTACAAAAAGCTGGGAGGTAAGATTCCCAAGCGGCAAGCCGACGCCTGGCTTCGTCGACGAAAAACTGCCGATAATTTCCCAGAGGAGCAAAAGAACGTCTTTATCGGGAATGTATTTCGTAAGAATATCGAGGAGCGTCGCGTGGTCAATGTTCGCGAAGAACTTTCTAACGTCGCACTTCAAAACCCATACCGTGCGCGTGTGGTTTTTGCTTTCTTTGTACGCGAACTTCTGGAAGCGGTCCAAGGCCGCATGCGTTCCTTTACCCTCACGACAGGAGAAAGAATCAGCAATGAAGGTGCGGTCGAAGAAAGGATAGAGTACGCGGTGGATTGCGTGATGCAATAATCGGTCGCGGACGCTTGCCTTGTGGATACTCCTCGGCTTCGGGTCGGAAATGTTGAACGCATGATAGCCGCCGTGGCGGTAGCTGTGGTGCATAAGGTCGTCGTGCAATGCAAATATATTATCCATGAGCCGGAGCCCGAATTCCTGCGCATCCGCTTTCTTTCGTTTCCCCGGCAAAAACTCCTCCCACGCCCCGAGAAGATTTTCGATGCTTGCAATTTCCTCAAAATTTTTAGTAAACTGAATCCGCATACGTATTTATGAATTTCATCCTTATGAACACACACACACACACAAGGCAATTTACCCATTATTCAGCACCTTGTGTCAACCTACAAACTGTGGCATGAATTTTTGCCGCACGTGCCGAAAAGTTCACGCTATACCATTGGCGAAAAAATCGACGCATTGTTGGTAGCTGCGACAGAACTCATTCTCACCGCAAGCTATCTCGGGAGAGAACAGAAGCTACCCTATGTGCAACGGGCGGCGATAAAAATTGATATGGTGAAATTTTTTCTGCAAATTCTTTGGGAAATAAAAGCGATGGACACCAAAAGATACATCGCGTTCTCGGAAAAATATAGTGAAATAGGGAGGATGCTTGGCGGATGGGCGCGGCAACTTGGCAAACAAAACCCCGCGCGGGGCGGGGAATAAAGAGAGTTGCGGAGCGAGGAACACGAAGACGTTCTCACGGTTCCACCTATTGTCGTCGTTCGCGTTCCAAGTATTGAGCCAGTCGGCATCGTCGTTCCGATTCAGTTCGAGGACATTCGGATAGCCGTTCGAATCGCGACGAAATGTATGCGCCCCCTCCAAAGCCACTGCCCTTTGAATACTCTCGGGGCTGTATCGTATTCGTAATCAAAATCACATAGAGGCGCACACCAAGTATCTTTATTTTTGAGCAAGATGAAAGTCGCGCTGGCAAGAAGCGTACCCCGTGCCATTCCGTACTTTCACCCGCTGGATTCGGCGGCACGCAACCGTAGCCGCGTACTCTATTCGCCTATTACCAAAATCAAGTTTAGCAAAAAAAATGCCCCGCACCAATAGATGGTGCGGGGGAAGAAGAGCAAAGGATTCAAGCGCAAGGGCTTAAATCCAAAGCGTTCAGGACTGAGATACTTGCGGAGCGAGGAACACGAAGACGTCCTCACGGCCCCACCCATCGCCGCCGCCCGCGCCCCAAGCACCGAGCCAGCCGGCAACGTCGTCCCGATCCAGTCCGAGGACACCCGGACA
>JBGPNL010000118.1:0-3658 GCA_041487555.1 Minisyncoccia bacterium
GCATTATGAATATCATGTATGTCTCGGTGGTTGAGCGCACGCGTGAGATCGGTCTGCGCAAAGCCGTGGGCGCCACGAGCCGCGACATCATGGAGCAATTCCTCACCGAAGCGGTGATTTTAACATTCTTCGGCGGGATCATCGGCATCGCGGGCGGAGCGTTTTTCACCGTGCTCATCTATTTCGGCGTCACGTATTTCGCTTCAATTGGCTGGGTATTTTCGCTCCCAATTTCTGCTATTATTCTCGCAGTTGCCGTTTCAACCGTGATCGGCGTCATCTTCGGCCTCTACCCAGCCTACCGCGCTTCGAAACTGAGCCCGACGGAGGCGTTGAGATACGAGTAGGGGTTGGAATTGTAGAAATATAGAAAATAAAACGGGCTGATTCGCACGAATCAGCCCGGCTTGTTCAAGGGTAATAAACAGGATTACTATCTCCTCCCGGAGCTTCCGGTCTTATCGGCTCCAGGAACGCGGAGGTTGAGGCCGAGATCGGTAGCGGCCTTCATGCTCATCATTTGCATGAACTCAGGTATTTTAGAATCCAAACTATCCCCTCCCAATCGATTTCTTGAACTCCTCCACCATCGGAACTTGTTCGGGTTCAACGTCGTACAGTTTCGCGCCGTAATACGCCGTCCAATCGGCGAGCGAAAGCGCGTTGAAGATCTTATGAAGCCGCGATTTGTCGTGGAGCAAAACGACTTCCACCTTGAATCCGCGGTCGTGGTAGAGCCGCTCCAGAACGTTCATGCGCTTCATCACGCGCCGGTCATCCTCACCGTCTTTAAGAAAGATAAAATGGAAGTTCCTTGAAAGTCCCGTCGTCCGCGCCTTTACGTCGAAGCCCGTCATCTCATTGTGATTCAATTCCGAAACTACATTCCAGAACGCCGGAATTTTGTCCGTTTCGTTGAATTTAATCTTCCAATTCTGCGCAATCGCGGCGTTCCGCGCCGAAGCATAGATCACGGGCACCATTCCGTGTATGCGCTTCGCGAGATCATTGCCCCGGTGTTCTTCGCGCGAAGGATGAAGGTTCGTGGCAAGCAAAGCCGCCTCTCCCATCGCCACCTTCTCCCCCATGAGCGCAAGCATCGCCATAAGGCTGAGTCCCGTCGCCATCCGCGGCTGCATATGCATATCAGGCATTTGCACATAGGGCACCTTGAACTTTTGCGCCAAAAAAATTAATTTTCCCCGCGCTGCAATAACGGCCATCGGCACGCGCTTCGCCTTCGCGGTAGTAAAAGCGTCAATCGTCTCTTCGGTATTCCCAGAATACGAGCTCAGAATCACAAGCCGCTCTTTCATATCCTTCGCCGAAAGCGGCGGCAGGCCATAGTTTGACCAGATCACGATGTCCAATTCCGGCTTCCATGCTTTCAAAATATCGGCCGCCAAATGCGACCCGCCCATGCCCGCCACGAGGAATTTTTTGAGCCCTTTTTCTAACCTCGCGGCGTTCTCTATCTTCGGCTCATACTGGAACTGCTTATTAAAGTTTTTGATGTCGTCGTAGATCATATGTTCTTATTATACGATATTACTCGAAACTTTGGTCCGAGGGGCCATGTCTTGACCAGGATACCCCATTGGATTAGCCTGATAGCAGTCGATTTTGGAGGATATGAGATGATCGGAAGGGCAGCATTGCTTGAAGCAAGAATTTCCCGTCTTTTTGGAAAGATAGCGCAACTTCGATCGCAAAAAACGTCCGAAAATCAGGGCGCACGAGAAACGTTGCGAAAATCTTGGAGGGTGCTCAGGAAATCCCAAGGGGCGCTGGCGGCAATACAAAGCAAATGCAGTCATCACCGTAGCGACACAGTACATGCGGGCCAGGGATGCCTGGCCACCGAATGCCTCGACTGCGGAAAGTACTTTTCGTAAACCTACATATATGCCGCGCGAAATTCGTCGCGGCGTTTTATTTTCAAGAAGCATGAGGACCCCGGCCTCCCCTCCAGAGCTGGCGGCAGACGTCGAGGCAATCTACGATCGTTTTTTCTCTCGATCTTTTATCGCATGCCCGCAGCGATGATCAGATCCAGCATTTCTGTGAAACTGATGCCTGCAACGCGCGCCGCCTGCGGCAAAAGGCTTGTTGCGGTCATGCCCGGAATGGTGTTGGTTTCTAAAATGTAGAACTTGGATTTTCGCAATATGAAATCGGATCGAGACATGCCACGGCAACCAAGAATTTCGTGCGCCCGGAGCGCTAATTTTTGCAGTTCGTTTATCTGTGGCTTCGGCAATCGCGGCGGGGTTATTTCCGCACTGCCACCATTGGTATATTTGGCTCGATAATCAAAAAGGTTGGAGGTTTTGGGAATTATTTCCGTCGGGGGCAAGGCGAACGATCTCCCGTTTTTATTTTCGAGCACCCCACACGTAAATTCACGCCCTTGTATGTGCTCCTGAATCATCACGCGGCCATCTTCTTCGAACGCCTTCGCCAAAGCGCTTTTCAGATCCTCGCTTTTTTTAACGATAGAAACACCGACGGTTGAACCTCCGCATATGGGTTTTACCACAAACGGCAGCGGAAACGTTGATCTCTTTTTGTTCGCACCTGTATCGAGAACAATATAGTTCGGAACGCGCAGCCCGTGCGTGGCGTACAGCAGGTTAGAAACATGCTTATCCATTGCCATCGCTGAACTTTTCACTCCCGAACCGCTATGGGAAATCTCCATCCATTCGAGCAGAGCCTGCATACGACCATCTTCTCCAAAAAAGCCGTGCATCGCGATAAAAGCAAAATCGAATCGGGAATGTTTGATATACGTTATCGCATCGCCGACATCAAATGTTCGCCCCGTATTGAATTTCCATTTTCCGTCCTTTCCCATGACAACGAAATGTACTTCATATTTTTTGCGATCAAGATTTTTCAAAACCATTTCGGCGCTCCACAAAGAAACTTCGTGCTCAGAAGAAGGTCCGCCGGAAAGTACGAGGGTCCGCAGCCGCTGCACTCTCGAATGATTATTTCTTCTTTTCATTTATCGCGTGCCCCCCGAACTGATTCCGAAGCGCAGAGAGGATCTTGCCCATATAACTCGGGGTCTTTTTCGAACGCATGCGGAACTTGAACGCATCTTCAATCGCGGGGAGCTCCATCTTCCATTTTTTGCCCGTCTTTACCGTCCACTCGCCTTCGCCGGTATAGGCAACGGAGCCGGAAACATCCTTCAGTTCCTCGCCATAAGTACTAAAAGCATTTTCGAGCCACCCCACAAGCCGCGATTCGATCACGCTCCCGTGATTATAAACATTCGCGATCTTTTTGAGATCAAGTTTGAACGGCGATTTTTTCATCAAGGCAAATCCTTCGGCTAAGGATTGCATCATGCCATATTCGATGCCGTTGTGCACCATTTTTACGAAATGCCCGGCACCGGCAAGCCCGAAATATTGATACCCGTTCGGCACCGAGAGATCCGCAAAAAGCTGCTCAATTTGTTTAAATATTTTTTCTTCGCCGCCAATCATGAGGGACCCGCCATTGCGTGCGCCTTTGGGGCCGCCCGAAAATCCAACGTCCATAAAGTGAATCCCCTTCTTCTCCAGTATCTTCGCGCGACGCATCGTGTCCTCAAAAAACGAATTACCGGAATCGATAACGATATCGCCTTTTTTGAGATGTTCGA
>JBGPNL010000119.1:0-3605 GCA_041487555.1 Minisyncoccia bacterium
AATTATCGCCACCTCGACGTTCGTGAGCGTATACCGGTCGGGAATCGGACAGTCGAACTGCACGTCAACCGGAAACTACAACGCGAATAATTGTTATCCTTCGACCACGACATCAAGCGTCTGGACTGCAACGTGTGTTCAGGACGCGTCATGCGCCAATTCCTCAACGCTCACGGCCAACTTCACGTGCACCTACGCGTTGCAGTATGTCGCCGATCCTACGGACGGCAGTGATGCGAGCGCGACCCAGTTCTTTAACCAGAATTGGCTCACTTCCGTGAAGATCTCGGACGATAATCTTGCGACTTCTTCGCTTGTCGAGGGCAGCACGGGCAACGAGCTCTCAAGCTACTTGGCGTATGCGCTTAATAGTTCTGCATCCATCGCTTATGGCGGCCTCTCTCCCGGCCAACAGAACGATCCAATCGTTGCAACGACTTCCGTAAGGGCGCAAGGCAACGTTGGCCTGGACCACGTATTATATGGTGTTGACATGTGTACCACCTATCCGAACTGTCCGGTAAGCACGACCTCGACTGTCCCCGTTGGCCAGGAAAAATACGCTTCTTCTTCGGTAGGATACGCATCTTCCACGTCATTCGCGCTTCTTGTGAACCCCGGAGCGTATTTCGGGATTCACATTCAGAAGAGCACCTCGACCTTGAACCCCGCAAGCGGTACCACCTATTGGGGCATCGCCATTCCGTCATCGATCTTGCTCGCAGGAAGCTATACCGGCCAGAACACGATCATCGGGGTGAAATCTCCGGCGCAGACCTGGTAGCGCCTTACATAGCTTCGGCTGTTTGGCTGAAATTACCACGCGCAGTCGCGTGGGGATAAGGTCAACTAGTATGTCGTTTCGGGCAAACGAAACTGTTGAGCGCCGTTCTCGATGGCGCTTTCGGGGCGGCAGGTCCGTTTATCACCGGGGTATTTCTCTTTATCGAGCATATACGCTATTATTAATAGCATAGGCGTTTTGCGTCTTTTCGCGCGTGCACGCCTGACCCAATGAACAAAAAAGCACTTTTCATCATCGGCTCCGCGTTTTTTTTACTGTCTGCCGGCCTCGGCGTTCATAAGGCGTCCGCCGGTTTTGGCATCACGCCTCCTTATGTGCAAAATGATTCGTTAACGAGAGGTTCGAGCTACACTCAAAAAATTGTATTGTCGCGGAGCGATGCGCTCGACGATCTGAACGTGCAAGTGACGATAGCGGTTCCCGGAGCGAATGATTGGATTACGATCGACAAGGGGACGAGCTTCGTGATGCATAAAGACGAACAGCGGGTGGCGATGAATGTGAATGTTGCGGTCCCGGGCGGAGCGAAGTTCGGAAATTATTCCGGAAATATCCGCGTCGTCATCACGCCCTTGACCGGCCCCACGCCGGGCACGGTTGGCATCGCGCTCGGAGCGCAGATAGATGTGAATCTCAATGTGATCGACAAGAAAATTTATTCCTTCAATGTGCGGAACAAGCACATCGATCCCGTTGAGGAGGGGCATAAGGTATGGGGGTTCTTCTTCCCCGGCAAGATCAGTTTTACCATGCAGGTTGAAAACACCGGCAACGTCCCGTTCGGTCCGACGAAGGTCGTGTTCAATATCAGTGATACGAGCGGAGGGACGATCCTTGAGACAGCGCAAAATCTGAACAGTATCGAGCAAATCCAGCCGTTTCAGATAAAAAATGTCGTTGCCGAGCTTCCCACGAGGCTTAAGGCAGGCGCTTATAAAGCAATATTCAAGATCTACAATAACGATACGATCGTCGACACGGGAGAGCTTGATATGGGCATACTGCCGTACGGCGCGATTCCGGGCTATCAAGGGTTCGGATTCATCGGATTGCAGCGTTCCGAGCAGATGATTATCGTGGGCGGGGCAGCCTTGATCCTTTTGGCTCTATACCTGATAGGAAGAAGGGTGTATGTTTGGGTAAAGAGGCGGCGGGCCTAGGCCGTTTTTCTCGAACACCGTATGAAATTCTACTCGCTTACATTGGGTGCATGCGCCATTTTGGGATATATTTTCCTGGCCTTAAGCGCGCACGCGCAGTTTATCTCGACCGCGACGACAACTGTGCATATCAGCGTCTGCGGAGATGGTCTTGCGACCGGAGATGAGGTGTGCGACAGCGGAGTCGGAAACAACACCGGTCTTTATAGTACATCGACGGCGGACCGGCACTGCAACGCGACCTGCAGCTTTATGGGCCCATATTGCGGCGACGCCATTTTACAACCTCAATATGGCGAAGCATGCGATGACGGCAACAATACCGACGGCGATCGCTGCTCGAGTATTTGCCAGATTGAAGATCTTCCCGCGCAGCAAAGCGGCGGAGGGGGCGGCGGCGGAGGGAATTTCAATCCGGGAGGATACGCCCCGGTCGCGCAAACGCAGGTGATCATCACGGGAAAAGCATATCCGGATGCCAACGTGCATATTCTAAAAGATGGAACGGACATGGCGATCGTGAAGGCCGATGGCAAAGCGGATTTTTATTACAGCACGACGAACATTTCGCCGGGAGTCGCGACATTTGGTTTTTGGGCGCAGGATTCAAGCGGGCTCAAATCTGCCGCGCTCACGACGACGCTCTCGGTGGTCGCGAATGTCGTTACGACGATCTCCGGAGAATTTTTGCCTCCGACCATCGATCTCGATAAACGAAAAGTAAACAAAGGCGACGTGCTTACCATTTCGGGTCAGGCGCCGTTGGATATCTCCGTGGTCACGCACGTGCATTCGAATCAGGACGTAACGCAGAATGCGACGAGTAATGACAGTGGCGGATGGAAGGTGGCATTCGACACGAGCCCTTTGGGCGACGAAGATTTTCATACTGCGCAAGCTGTTTTCCAGATGAATGTCGGGGGCAACACGGTCGAAAGCGCCTACAGCCAATCCATTTCTTTTTATGTGGGCCAAAACGATGTTGGCAGGAAATTCATCTCTGACCTGAATAACGATGGAAAGGTGAACCTGGTCGACTTCTCGGTGCTGCTCTTCTATTGGGGGACGAGCGGCCCCGTCGGCGATCTTAATAGTGATAAAAAAGTGGATTTGACCGACTTCAGCATTCTGCTTTTCAATTGGACCGGCTGAGCCCTCCCAAAAGTTCCCTTTTCTGCTGCGCCGCCACGGACTTCGGCTGCACGGCGCGAAGTTCGCCTCGGAGTAGTCGTTGACTACACCGTCATCAAACGTTCGCGCCGTTCGCTCGAAGCCGAGGCGGCTCGCGACGAAAAAGAACTTTCGGGAGGGCTCGGGTTGCTCGTAAGCAATTCGTATTGTCATCCTGCCTGCCCGCCTCTGGCGGGAGCTCCGCGAAGGATCTCATGTTAATGCCGCGAAAAATGCGTCAAGTTTCTTTTTTGGAAAAGATTATTAGATTGTCATCCCGGCGGAGGCCGGGATCCACGCTTCTATGCGTTGCTCTAAGCTATGCGATTTCCTGCCGGCCGTCAGGCGGGCGGGAACGAAAAATATCGAAAAGCGGGCTGAATGAGAAACTGAAAAACGTAGACAAAACAGGCCTTATCCCGCCCCAGATAAAATCTTTATAAACTCCCGCTTGACACCCTCCCGCCCCG
>JBGPNL010000120.1:0-3560 GCA_041487555.1 Minisyncoccia bacterium
CAATTGGATCGGCCCCACCATTCCGAGCATATCAGCGATTATTTTTGGCGAGACCGCGATCGCGCCATCGAAGGTGGTCGGGGCATAGATATCGATCGTGCCCGAAGCGTCGCTTACGGTCGAGGTCGAAGCGATGCTGTAGAATTTCGATGCCTCCATGAACTTGATTACTTCCGCCGCAGAATTCGAGAAATCAAAGAACCAATTCGCATCGGCGGCGCGCAAACGGGTTACCGCGGCCTGGAGCGGCTGTGGCGGGATGATCTTCAGATCAAGCTTTCGGTCCGTGTCGTTTATGTCATGGACATCGATGGACTCGATACTCCCCTTGTACAAGGTCACATCGGCATAGGAACCGAGGAATCCGCCGGCAGGACGCATCTCCGAAGGATTTTGGAAGAGAAGAAGCACATGACGCGGCGTGTCGGATTTAAGCCAGGGAATGAGCGCGGTCAAAAATTTCTTCAGCTTATCGACGTCGAGCTGCACCGGCAGATAAAAATCCCCCACAAAACGCGAGGAAACCCCCTGCAACTTCGAAGCTCCAGAAGAAAGCTGCGCGCTTTCGTCGGTAATGTTTCCGAGAAGCGCGTTGACCTTCTCCAAATGCGCGATCAGGCTCGAACCGTTCTTATTGAACATGAAGGGAAGAAGATTCTTTTCTAAAAAAGCGGCTTCTTGGGTCAACGCCACGCCTGACGCCGCCAATTTTTGGAATCCCAGAACAAGGTCCCCCGCGCCCTGAAATAGTGGCTTCAGTCTGGAAGCAAAAGTATCGAACGTGGAACTCATGTTTTCGCCCGCGCCGCGGAATTTTTGTTCCGCTGATTGTGGATCGAGATTGTGCAGATCCTGCACGCCGGACTGGAACATATCGATATTACGGGCGACGGATTGCGAAAGATTATTCGTGATCGAAAGGTATATATAGTAGCCGAACGAAACGACAAACATGAGGATGAGCGCGACAACTCCCCACATAACCCCGGGCGGCAAAAAGTCGGGCTTTCCGGGACGAAAAGGAGGCAGCTTTTTTTCCTGCGCGATCCGCCCCACCACTTCTTCCTGAATATCGAGGAATGCGTCATCCCTGGAAAGCTCGGATTCCTCGCGATGACGGAGCGCGTCGATCGATTTAGGCGGCTGTTTTTCCTTTTGTAGTTCTTCCATTTTTTGATGGGTTCAAAGAAATGTTAACTTTTCGGGAAGTAAAACTCAATTGATCCCGCTAGAGGCCGCGATCGCGCCATTCAATATATAATATCGTGCGATTGCATCGCCGTTGCCGTAAAACCACCTTGCGGATTCATGCCGATCGCGATCTGCCTCTAATGGGATTGACTCATCCATTTTTTTCTGCAAGACTCTTCACAGAGCATTAACAACGGTTCTGGAGCGTTCATATGGAATTCGAAAAGGTTGAACTCGCTTGTGGCTCGCCGCTCCACGTGATGGAATTACCGCACCTACGAAGCGTGTCGATGGCGGTGCTCATGAACGCAGGCACCCGCGACGAACAATATCCACACGAAGCCGGCATCGCGCATGCTTTCGAACACTTGGTGTTCAGGGGCAGTTCGCGTTTTCCGACAAGCAAAAAGATCTCCGCGCACGTCGATAAGGACGGAGGCGGCCTCGGCGCGTGGACATCGCACGAAGGAACCTGTTTTTTCGGCCAATTGCTTACCAAGCGGATGGACTGCCTCGTGGAATGCCTCTACCACCTCTTGCGTCAGCCGCTTTTCCGGGAAAAAGATTGCGAAATCGAGATACAACCGATCATCGAAGAGATTCTTGGAGGCAATGATGATCCCGACGTGCTCATCGACGACACATTTCGCGAGATCGCCTATGGCAGCCATCCCCTAGGAAGGAAAATCCTCGGCACGAGAGAGAGCCTGCAGGGCCTTACGAGAGAACACTTACTCGATTATCACAAGACATATTGCCACCCCGGGAACTTTACCTTTTTTGCGCTCGGGAACATCACGGCACGCGACGTACAAGCATCTTTTGACCGGTTCTTCGAAAGCTCGTGGAGCGGACCAAAAAATATCCGTACTCCGCAGCCCGAGATACTCCGCTCATCGAACGCGAAAGTTATATTGAAAGACATCGAGCAAGTGCATGCATACATCGGAACTCCCGTCGGACCGGGCCGCGAACGTGAAACGAAGGCAATCGGCTTCTTTAGCCATATGTTGGACGGCGACAGTATGTCATATCCGCTTTTCCAGGAGGTCCGGGACAAACTCGGTCTCTGCTACAGCATCGGCGCATCGCTCGAGAAAGAAACCGACCATAGTTTGTTCTCCATCGCCATAAATACCGAAATCGAAAAATTGCAGCGCGCTCTTTCAACGATCTATGCCGTTATCGAAAAAAGCAAGAATAATAAGACGCTTTTCGCAAAAACGAAGCGGCGCGCTGTCGGGCAACTGACGCTTGCTTTCGAGAAACCGGCGAACATCATAGAATCGGCGATTGCGAAATGCATTTACGAGGAGACGAAATCTCCCGCAACTATCATCCGCGAAATTGAGAGCCTCGAATTCGAGGAAGTAAAAGCAGCGGCGGAACGCTGGATGCAACCGGAAAAATTCGTATGTGTCTGCATTTCCCCGAAAAATTTCAAGAGCTGAAAAACAGATCGAATAGGGCTCGCTGTACAAGCGGGCTCTTTTTTTATTGAATACTGATTAATGCTGATATTGGCTGACATATGCTGATTTTTTTATTGCGCATACCTGGCCTCCATTTGTTATAATCAATTCACATGGACCCCCTAAAGAAACTCTACTCGTACGGCGCGATCTGGGTGCTCACACTCATTTGCCTTGCCTCATTCGCGCTTATGCTCTGGAGCGCGCGCACGGATTCGGCGATCCAGGACGAACTCGCCCACATTCCCGCAGGTTACGGCTACGTACACAACCTCGACTACCGGCTGAATCCCGAACACCCGCCGCTCGTGAAGGCGCTCGCGGAACTTCCTGTGCTTTTCCTGAACCCCGTGTTCCCGACGCAGAGCGATGCCTGGCAAAACCAGCTGAACGCACAATGGGATATGGGAGGCGCGTTCCTATACGGCTCCGGGAACGATGCCGACGCGATCATACAGACCTCGCGCGTGATGCCCATACTCCTCACGCTTCTCGTCGTCGTGCTTATCTATATATTCGCGCGGCGCCTCATGGGCGAGTGGTGGGCACTCGTTCCCGCATTTCTCTTCGCTCTCTCGCCTACCGTGATTGCGCATGGGCATTATGTAACGACGGACGTGGGTGCGGCATTCGGCATTCTCTTAGCCATCTTTTATTTCGTAAAATACTTCGAGAAGCCCTCGCGGAAAAATCTTCTGTATGCCGGACTCGCGTTCGGCGTGGCGCAGCTCGTCAAATTCTCGACACCGCTGCTCGTACCGCTCTTCGCTTTCCTGATCCTCGTGCTCTGGGCAAAAGACATCGCAAGTTATTGGAACCAAACCGCAGACCGATGGAAAGTGTTCTTCTTTAAACTCTGCCGTTACATCTGGAAGCTCATACTGATTTTCGCGATCG
>JBGPNL010000121.1:0-3554 GCA_041487555.1 Minisyncoccia bacterium
AAAAATCAAAGCCGGATATTATTTGTTGATCTCCCTTGCTTCGATGTGCATAGCCAACCTTTCTTTTTTGTTGTCTGCTGCTACACCACCATTTTCGCGAATGCTTGTGGCCATCATCGCTCTTTGTATTTGCATATTGTCCGCTATTTACGGTATTTGGCTTGTGCGAATTCCTAAATTCTCTGACAAAACTCTCTTTATATTCGGAATTGCACTCAATTTTTTCGCCATTGCAAATGCCCTTCTTTTAACCTATCTCCTCTGTTGCATTCCGAAGTTACTTTACCTATGAAAACCCTCAAAGAAATTTTACAGGAAGCAAGCAATAAGAAAGTCGCCGTCGGACATTTTAATATCTCGGAGCTTGCGGCGCTGAAGGGGATATTTGCGGCGGCGCGAGAGTTATCCCAATTGGCTAATTGCCCAATTGCCCCGTGCCCTATTTTGATCGGCGTTTCGGAGGGCGAGCGTGAGTTTATCGGTGTAAAGCAGGCGGCGGCTTTGGTGCGGAGTTTGCGTGAAACGTATGACTTCCCGATCTTTTTGAACGCCGACCACACGCATTCGCTCGAAAAAGTGAAGGAAGCGGCGGAAGCGGGTTTCGACGAAATCATTTTCGATGGCTCAAGGCTTCCATTCGAGGAAAATATCGAACAGACCATCGAAGCGGTAAAGATCATCCGCGGGATCAACCCGAATATCGTGATCGAGGGCGAGATCGGCTATATCGGTAGTTCTTCGGAAGTAATGGCAACGAAACCCGAAGGCATAGAACTTACAACTCCCGAACAGGCAAGGCAATTTTGCGATGCGACGGGGATCGATGTGCTTGCGCCTGCAGTCGGTAATATGCACGGGCTTTTGAAGACTATGGTTTCGGGAGACGTGAAAAAGCGGCTTGATATTCCGAGAATCGCCGCGATCAAAGCCGCCTGCGGCAAATTCATGACGCTCCACGGCGGTTCGGGTACCGCGGACGAAGATTTTGTCGCGGCCGTGAAAGCAGGAATGACGATTATTCATGTTTCGACCGAACTCCGCCTTGCCTGGCGGCGCGGTATTGAAGAAGGATTAAAGAATAATCCCGACGAAGTCGCGCCCTACAAGATCCTCCCGCCCGCGGTGGAGGGGATTAAGAAGATTGTTATCGACCGGCTCAGATTATTTAATGGGTTATAATAAAAAATCCCCGTTCCGATGTGTATCGGAGCGGGGCATTATGTTTTCGTAATTATTTTTTCGCCGGATCCATAACGGTGCTTTTCTCTTTTTCGATCTGCTCGAGAACGGCATTACCGAATGAAGTCGCGGAAAAGCGAGCGCCTTTTCCAAAGTGATCGCGGCGTACGAGCTCCATAAGCGTTAGTTTGTCTGACAGTGCGTCATAGTACCCTCCGTCGAATTCCGTTGCTCCGCGGAGTTCTGCCCCGAGGGCGGCCAGGCTGATGGATCGGTGCTCTTTCACTATGGCGAGGAACCGGGAAGCTTCGGGATTATTCACGACGTATTTTACCGTTTCACGCGGCAGAGTTCGATGAGCGAGGCGGGCCGCAATCTCCGCCAGGACTTCGAGTTGGCCTACAAAACGGTTAAGCTTTGCATGAATAGCGTTTTCCGTTGCTAGTCGATTAAGCCGGCCATATGCTCGACGAAGACCCTTTAGGTACTCTTCGAACGGTTCCCGGTATGGTTCGGACGTCAATCCAACCAATTTCACGATCATGACATTCATCTTGCATTGCCCGGAAAACCACGGATCGTTTTCCCCTTCTTCATTCCATTCGTCATTGTCGCGGCTCGCAATCGCTGTTTTCGCACACTCAATCAATTCGTCCCAGGTTGTTTTTTCGGCAATCGCATTCGAATTCGGCATGCTACCTCTTGATTTTTGAGATCGGATTTACCGCGCTTATTATAGCGGAAATATTATATTTCGGCCAAATATTTTTTATCGTGTTATAGTTACTATATGTATCTCGAACTTCCGAAAAAGAAATGGCAAAAGTGGTGGGAAGTGAAGGAGGAAGACAAGCCTGACGTTTTGATATTGTGGGGGATATTCAAAAGCATCGCTGAAGAAGGATTTTGGTCCGTGCCGGATTTTTTAGAGCATCAGTTCTCGCCGCATCTGAAGAACATGCGGCGGATGACCCTGCCGCATACCTTCATCGGCGAGCGCAATGGCGTGAAGATCGCGGTCACGCACGCCTACGGTGGTGCCTTCAGCCTTGACCAGGCGATCCAATCATCGAAGCTCGGCGCAAAGCTCATCATTCTTCTCGGGCATTTCGGCGGGTTAAAGGAGGATCTCAAGGTTGGGGAGATATTTATTCCTTCTGCCGCGTACCGTTCCGACGGCGCGAGTTTTCACTTGCTTGGTAAGGAAGATCGCATCGTCTATCCGACGGAAGAAATAGAGTCGTGGCTTAAGGCGCAAATGAATCAGCAAAAGATTCCCTATATTACGGGGATCGTAAAAACAGTTTCGACAATGGCGGGGGAGACCAACGAGATGATCAAAGAATGGAAGCGCGGAGGATTCGTAGGGGTGGACCTCGAATCCGGCGTTATTTTCTCCGCAGGCATGAAGACGGGCATGAAGACCGTCGCTATCATGCACCACTCGGACCACGTGGGCGGGGGAAAGCTCATGGGGAACGCGACCAAAGCCCAGAAAGAAGCGAAGAAAATTGCGCGGAAGCTCCTCGTGCAGCTCGCACTCCAAGTGGCGGAAAAATTCGGGAAATGAAAAATAAGATTAGAGGCATATTTTTCGATTTGGGCGGCGTGCTCGTCGAGATCGATGCATATTTCAAGGATCTTTTAAGGCACGAGCGAAAGCTGTTCCGCATCCCGTTTAAAAAGATGGAACGGGCATTCCATGCTGAAGAGAAAAAAATAGAAAAAAACCAGGAATCGTCCGTCGAATATTGGCGCCGTATTGCGAAGCGGCTGAGATTCCCGCCAATCGAAGATAAAGTCGCAAGAACGCTCCTTTCGCGATCTTTCAAAAAATATGGTTCAATTGATGCCCGCGCGCTCGCAATCGCAAAAAAACTTCTCCGCTCCAAACGTTACCGGCTGGGCGTGATCTCCAATACGACGAATGATCACGTTGCCATCATGAAAAAATGGAAGCTTTTCGAATATTTCGATCCGGTTATTCTTTCGAATGAGGTGGGCGCGAGAAAACCCGAGCGGAAGATATTCATGCTTGCGTCGCGTCACATGGGTATTCCGTCGCGGAACCTGCTTTTCATCGACGACAATCCCAAGTGGCTTCGCGCCGCGAGGAAATGCGGATTTAAAACAATATTGTTCCAATCCCCAATGCAGTTAAAAAAGCAGCTCAAGAGGCTTAGACTTTTAGATTAGAGAATTTCATAGTTGACAATTAAAAAGCGGACGATTATAGTTGGCTTGGTCATTTTCGTGTCATACATAAGAATAAGGAGAAAGCGATGCAGCTCATGGGTGCTATTGTCATGATCCTCTCTTCAGTTCTCGGGTTCGCGTTATTATTTCTACTGATACAGCCGGCCATCGACAAATTT
>JBGPNL010000122.1:0-3542 GCA_041487555.1 Minisyncoccia bacterium
GCAGCCAGTAAAATGTTCGAGGTGCTCATGGGCGACGAAGTGGAGCCGCGCAAGAAGTTCATACAGACGCACGCGACCGCGGTGCAGAATTTGGACGTATAAAACTAGCTCGATAGCTCTTTAGCGCCGGGATCGAAATCAAAATGATCTCGGCGTTTAGCTCGTTAGCAGAAACAAAACCCCGCCCCGTGTCATCCTGAGCTCCGCGAAGGATCTCCTATGCTACACATCTATACGTACTGGACAATCCAGCTTCACAAGAAAGAAGCCCGACTAGCATCTCAACCCTCCGCGGAGCCCCTTGCAGATTAAGGGGCTTTTTCTTTGCAAAACTTGCCTTCCTTTGATTTTTCCTATATACTTTGGTATAACTATTGAGTTACCAAATTCAATGTTTTCACGCATCAAAACATTCTTCGAAGAGTCGCGCACCGAATTCCGCCATGTAAACTGGCCCACGCGCGATGAAGCAATCCACCTCACTTCGGTCGTGATCGGCCTTTCATTGGGGCTCGCGCTTACGCTCGGCCTTTTCGACTATATTTTTACCAATCTCGTTAAATACTTAGTCCTTAAATCCTAATGCCTCGAACAAGCATAGATAACAGCGGACCGAAAGTGCGGCAGTGGTATGCCGTGCAGACGTATTCGGGCTACGAGGAAGCGGTCATGCGCTACCTCAAACAGAGGGTTGAATCGCTCGCGATGAACGATAAGATATTCAATATCGTGGTGCCAACCGAAAAGAAAATAAAGGTGAAAAGCGGCAAACGCTCGACGGTAGAGGAAAAAATTTACCCGGGCTATGTGCTTGTGGAGATGATACTTACCGAAGACTCGTGGTATGTGGTGCGCAACACCCCGCGCGTGACCGGTTTCGTGGGAACGGACAGCACAAACCCGACGCCGCTTTCGAAAGACGAGATCGATTCGCTCCTCGCCCGGAGCGGCAAGGAAGAGAGCAAGTTCAATGTTGACGTACGAGTCGGGGACCTCGTAAAAATCGTAGACGGACCATTCAAGGACTATGACGGAAAGATCTCCGAGATCGACGAAGAGAAGGGCCGCCTCAAAGTGATGGTCCCCATCTTCGGACGTGAAACCGCGGTCGAGCTGGATTCATTGCAAGTACATAAAATCTAGGAAGCGTATTGACGAAACGCCTGCATTTGATATCATTATTCATAATTCATTATTCTTAATTCCACCAACTAATGGCAGCCAATCAATGTTTCTTCTGTTCGCAGAATATGATGACCGTCGACTATAAAGAAGTCGACCTTTTGAGGCGCTTTGTTTCGAGCCAGATGAAAATCATCGACCCGAAGCATACTTCGGTCTGTGCGAAGCACCAGCGGATGCTCGCGGAAGCGATCAAGCGGGCACGGTTTATGGCGCTTTTGCCCTACGTACGACGTTAGATACATTCAGCTCGACAAAAGCTCGTGAGCGCCTTCGGCGTTCAGCTCGTTAGCAGATTGCTAAAGAGCTATAGAGCTTAAGAGCTAACGAGCTATGGATATTAATCAGTACCTTTTCCAAATTATCTACGGATTCGCGCATCGGAATTTTTTTCTGGACGACGCAGGCGTATTCTTCTCGAAATATCTCCCCTACCTACTTGTACTGGGGTTTTTGGTTTTGGCCTTTAAATACAAGGATTGGCGGATGAAACTGCTCGTCATCGCGGACGGCGCGCTCGCGATGATCCTCTCGCGCGGCATCGTAACGGAGGTTATCCACTTCTTTTACCATCATCCGCGCCCATTCGTCGCGCTGGGCTTTACCCCCATGATCAGCGAATCCAGCTATTCGTTCCCCTCGGGGCATGCCGCCTATTTCTTCGCGCTCGCAATGATAGTCCTCTACTACAACCGTCGCATGGGTATCTGGTATTTCGTGCTCGCGAGCCTAAACGGCCTCGCCCGTATTTATGTCGGCGTCCACTGGCCATTCGATATCTTAGGCGGCGCAGTCGTGGGAATTCTTTGCGCGATGATCGTGCACAAACTCTTGGAACCCAGCCTCAAGAAACTCTCTCCACTGCCCATCGCGCATCAATAGGAAGCGCGCCGAACCGGAAAATGAAACTTCCCGAGCTTACGCTCGGGGTATCTTCGATACCCGCACGCGCGGTCAAACGCGGCAACATTACCGACGCGCCAACGCTTCGAGTTGGATTGCCTCGTGCTGGAGCAAATTCACGAGTTTCACCTGATCAGCATCATCAAGATCCTTCATAATATCCTCCCAAAAACGCAGCTCCTGCTCCTCGGCGCCGAGTTCAACGAGATGTTCGATAAGCGATTTGATCTGCGCATCCATTAGAGCATGTCTATAGTGCTTCTTCTGTTTTAAGTCCTTTTCCGAGGAATCCCCGTACCCGCTCCGCGACCCGGGCGGCGAGCTGCGGCTCATCGGCAATGAAATCACGCGCCTGTTCGAGCAGATGGCCCACTTTTGCATATGATTTTTGCGCTTTCTCCACGGCCTCATCGATCATCTCCTCGTGGAATTCCATCACTCGAATACCGCCGGCTACCAACCCCGCGAAAGATGCCCCCTCGCGCTCTCCCGCAATGAGTAGCGCCCACGCAATCGCAAAGCCCGCAGCGATGACTGCGCAGGAAAAACGCCGCTGCACGGAAGATTTTTCGTCTTCTGTCTTCTCTCCTTCCACGGCGGCCTCAAACATCTTTGCCACATCCATGCCAGGAATAATATGACCGAGATTTGATTCATATGCCAGCGGAATAAGGCGCCCGATTTTCGACGCATATACCCGCTCCAATAAATCATTGCGCTCGCGCCGTGATTCCACTTCAATCCTCAGCCGCTCAAGAAGCCGCTCTTCGGGCGACAAGCGATACCCCTCATGCCGAGGAATCCCTTCCTGATTTTTCATTTTTTCGGGCGCCATTGAATTTACTAGATTATGACACGGTTCGGGATATTTTTCAAAAATTCTTCGGTAATTACGCGCACTTCTTTCGCGCTCTCGGTTTCCATAAGGCGGGCGCGCAACTCTTTTGCTCCGTCGAATCCCGTTACGTACGCCTTGAAATGCTTCTTCATTACATCAAAATTTTTCAGCTTTCCCTCCGCCTTTAAGGTGCCACTTTTGAACAATTTTTCGAATAATTCCGCGTGCTCCACCATTTTGACGAGCCGTTCGCGGAGATCGGGCAGGCGGCCGGAAAAGAACCACGGATTCCCGAACATTCCCCTGCCGATCATAATGCCGTCCACTCCCGACTCTGCGGCAAGTCTGCGCGCCCCCTCAAGCGTTTCAACGCCCCCATTACCCAGGAGCAGCGTCTCGGGCGCCAGGCGGTCGCGGAGCGCAACAATCTCATGCGCGAGTTCCCAATGCGCGGGCACGAGAGACATCTCTTTCCGCGTCCGAAGGTGCACGATAAGCGCGGCCAGATCTTCTTCGAGGAGTGCCGGGATCCACTCCGCGATCTCGTTCTTGTTGTATCCGATGCGTGTTTTTACGGAAACCGGGAGATCCCCCGCGCCCTTTTTAAGCGAACGGATGA
>JBGPNL010000123.1:0-3514 GCA_041487555.1 Minisyncoccia bacterium
ATGAGACACTTAAAGAAAGGAAAAAAATTTGGAAGATTACGGGGCCAGCGCCAGGCGTTTTTGCGCAATTTGGCGAATGATCTCGTCCGCGCCGGGCATATCGAAACCACGGAGACGCGCGCGAAAGTCGTGCGCCCCATCGTTGAAAAGCTTGTGACGATTGCGAAGGCGCAGAATCTTGCCGCGCGCCGCCTACTCTTGAAGCGCGTGCATAATAAAGATATCGCCGAAAAACTATATGGTGAGCTTGGCCCGCGTTACTCTGCGCGCCCCGGAGGCTATCTTCGCATCACGAAGCTTGGTACGAGCCGCAAGCGTGACGGCAGCCGTTTGGCAAAAGTAGAATTTGTATAAACATGGACTATCACATTGACGCAAAAAATAAAATACTGGGAAGGCTCGCATCGGATATCGCCACTATTTTGCAGGGCAAGAAAAGCGCGAAATACGAGCCGCGCCTTGTGGGTTCGGACAAGGTGTTCGTCGTAAACTGCGATGGCATCAAGGTGACCGGAAAGAAATTCAAGAACAAAATATATTACAAGCACACTGGTTACGTGGGTCATCTGAAGGAGAAAACCTTCGAGCAGATGATGGCGAAGGATCCGCGAAAAGTATTGCGCGAAGCGGTTCGCCGCATGCTCCCGAAGAATTTTTTGAACGCCAAGCGCCTCAAAAATTTGGTATTCGTCGACAGCAACAAGTAATCGCGACACAAATGACCCGAATTACATTCGAATACTTCAAATGAATCATAATAAATAAATCAATCACAATTCGCGGCATTCGAATGCATTCGTAGATTCGAATCGCGCTATAAAAACTATGCCTCCAAAAAAAGAACCGGCTAAAAAAGCAGTTTCCC
Organism: Minisyncoccia bacterium; assembly: GCA_041487555.1. Lineage (GTDB taxonomy): Bacteria > Patescibacteriota > Minisyncoccia > UBA6257 > 2-01-FULL-56-20 > DATLTV01. The sequence continues at coordinate 866 of JBGPNL010000123.1, forward strand.
ACGTCGCGCATGCAACGCATGCCGCCGCTCCGAAGAAAACCGAGCGGTATGTTGAAGGTATCGGTCGAAGAAAAACTTCGATCGCACGCGTACGCATCACGATCGGCGGCGGGCATTTTACGGTGAATGGCAAAGAATTAAAGGAGTACTTCCCGATGGTGCGCCTCCATTCCGTGGCGCATGCGCCCTTTGAGATGTTGAAGCTCGCTGAGAAATTCGACGTCTTGGCGCATGTCGTAGGCGGCGGCATCAAAGCGCAGGCCGAGGCCGTGCGCTTGGGCCTTTCCCGCGCGCTTGCCGTAAAAGACCCCGATCTTCAGAAGAAGCTTCACGGCCTCGGCTTCCTCACCCGCGATCCCCGCATGGTGGAACGCAAGAAGTATGGTCTGAAGAAAGCTAGGAGAGCGCCGCAGTGGGCGAAACGTTAAACGAGCGCCGCAGACGAAATACGAAAAAGCAGTGAGTTAAAAATGGTCGCCACGTGTAGGACGACCATCTTTTGTTACGCGGGCATCAGTGTCAGGTACCGCTTTTAGATAATCTTTATTTTCTCCCGCCCCAGGTCATGAAAAGATAAAAGCGGTACCTGACACCGTCCGTCCATTGACCCCGGGATCCAGGTTTCTCCAGGTGTACCAAGGACAGACCTGGATCCACGATCGGAGTCGGGGACGACAAAATGCTATTATTCACCAAGCTCAATTACCATTACGACACCTTGACAAAATAGCAGAAATTGGTATATAATGTAGCCGTACCTTGAAAAGCGTGGTCATAGCCAAAAGGCACTGATGTCGGTGCTTTCTGGCTATGACTACGGATAGTAGCCCTCTGGCAGAAAAATGGAGACTGACCATGAATGCAATGCTCAGCGAAGCGCTCCAGGATTTCACTGGACTGCTTAAACAGCTTTTGACGAATCTGCTCGGCAACGATGCCGACGCGTGGGGGAACGAGTTCAAGAAATTCCTCCGCAAGGAACCATGCTGGACGAACGGCGATGCGAAGCCGCAAACCGCTTTGCTTCCGATGTCCATCGTGATTGACGGCGACCTCAATCCCAAGATTCCGTCCGGATTGTACCTGACGGGCGAAGGGACTGAGCACCGCAAGATGGGCAAGATCACCCTCGAGAAGCGGGCCGACGGCAAGCTTTACGCGAATGGCAAAGAAGTCGTCCGCTACCTCTCGTCGAAGCAGAAAGACGGCAAGTACATTCAGGGCCACAAGCTCCACAAGGAGCTGAAGGACAAGCAGGTCTTGAACGCCTGCATCCTGGATGCACTCCTCGCGAACACGCAACTCATCCCCGATGAGTGGAGGGCAGGTTACACCTATTTCTGGGGAACCATCTTCTGCAGCGCGGGCGGTAACCTGTGCGTCGGGGACCTGTGCTGGCGCGGCGACGGGTGGAACTGGTACTGCAGCTGGCTCGCCCACGACTGGAACGACCTTGACCCGGCTGCGTCGCTCGCAAGTTAGCCCTTGGAATATGGGGCAGTCATCACTTTTTGATCCTCTGCCCCTTTGCTCTTCGTTGTTTTCTCTTGGGCATTTTCTTCCCGCCCGTGCACGAACTTCGGTTCTCGCACGGGCTTTCTTTTTCTCATCAAGCCGTGTGTGTGATAGAATCTTTATGGAATAAGGCTCAAAACAAGTTCGCGGATCGTACCTTGGCACACTAAGACATGGGAACGCGGGAAGGATTGAGAGGACGATCCTTGGGATTGTCGAGGATCATCATGCTCTATAATGTACTTGCGAACGCAAGCGCCTTGGTTTCTGATGGTTGGAATAGCAATCAACTGTTTCCAAATGGAGCAAGTAGATTCTAAAAGGGGCGGGCGTGGTGCGCGCGGCGGTTGACTTCATTGGTAGTTATGCTACAATACCGCCTGTGGATAACGTAGTTAAAAACAAGGTATAATAAACACATGATTAAAAACGCTCAGAAATTTAATAAACTCGCCGAGGTAAGAAATGCCGCTGAAAAGAGAATGGAAGGCATGAATACGACCGACCGGCAAAAGTTGGAAGTTCAATTAGACGTTGAGCATGCTTATTATTCGAGCGCTCTTGAGGGTAGCAGATTAGACAGAAAGACATTCGATGAGTTGGCTAAAAAAGCGAACGTTTAGTTTTCTTTTCACTCAGGGTGGCTTATTTCGACCGACCTAAAAACGAAGAGGAATTTCAAAAACGAGAGGCCATCGGTACTATCCGAGCCTCTCGTTTTGTGAGAAAGTGCGCAAAATCGAAGAAAGCAATTGATATTGATGCGATCTATGATATTCATAAAACCATCTTTGAACATGCATGGCCGGAAATTGCCGGGGTATTAAGGACCGAACAAGCAGAGATCACTGATTCTTCCCATCTTCCGCCGCATCATCAAAACGTGCCAGGCCTCATGATCGAGCTCAACAAGGAGCTGCAGGAAAAAGTAGGCGAACTGAAGCCGCTACCGGTACTATTTACCTTCAAGGTGAACTTGGATGAAAAGGAAAGCGAAATGATCGGCAAAATTATCCATGTCGCCGCATGGATACATCATAAAATAGTTCACATACACCCCTTCGTTGAAGGAAACGGAAGAACCGCCCGGCTGATGGCCAACCTCGTTCTTGAAAAGTTCAACCTCATCGGCAT
>JBGPNL010000124.1:0-3448 GCA_041487555.1 Minisyncoccia bacterium
CCTTGGTATCTATATCACTGGCGCATTTAAAAACCTCTGTGGGTGCGTAATCTTTGCCCCATTCTTTTACTTGGGAAACAGCAAGCAGTTTTTCCTTGGAAAGCTTTTCTAAAACCGTATTCAACTCCTCCTGCGGAGCTTTTTGACTTTCCACCGAACCGGGCTTCTTTTCTCCGTTTTGCATTGTGTTGTTGTGTTTTAAGCCTCGGCGCACTATGCGGTTGGTTGGACCACAGCTCCGGCATTCGCTTCCTGTTCTACGGGTTTTGCCTCTCCTTCCACAATCTTTGCCTTCTTCATTTTGACCGCGGTCTTTTTGCCCGCAATCACGCCGTGCTTCACGAAAAGATTCCATATTGTGGTCGTTGCGATCGCGCCGACTTTCGTCCAATGCTCAACCCGTTCCTTTTTTACGCTCAGCTGTTTCGTACGAAGATCGTACGAACCCAGATCCTCCACGGGCGGGCCGCCGAGTTTGGAGCGTTTTTCAGCCACTACCACGCGGTAGCTCGGCTGATGCTTCTTTCCGATGCGTTGTAATTTGATGGCTAACATTCCCAGTAGTGAAACTGCGATTGCAATATAGTTCTGCGATTGCAGTTTATTAGTTAGTTTTTATGATCTAGACCCAGTGATCGTTGTATATCATGCGAAGGAATACCACCGTCGCAGTTCTACTTACTGGGCATTGGTTAAAAGTATAGCAAATACGAGCCAGAAGTCAAGGGACGTTCGCCGCAAGGTTTTTCGCGATATAGCCAAAGGGCCTAAGACGTCAAAAAATGCGGCTCGCTTCTTCCATGTAAGTGAATCTCTACGGGCTTCCGCCCGTAGCATCATTAGAGAGCAAGCTTCGCTTGGCCGCTGTCTTCTTTCCCCTGCATCGCAATATAGCGCTGGACGATGGATTCTGTGATGACCACCGTCGATACAAAATAGCCGATCGACCAAATGGTCTCTTGGTCAAAGTATCCCGTGACGAGGAACGGGAACTTCACTTTCATCTCTCGGGCGGTATTGGCCTTGATGATCCCCGCAGCTTGTGCCACGGATAATTTTGGGGCAATAGAACAAAGTATGTGGATGTGATCTTCGTCCGTGTTTACCTCGATGATATGAATTTCCGGATGTCCGCATTCGATGCCTTTGACGAGCTTCGCCCTGTACCGGCCCATACCGTCCTTGAGGAGTTTGCGGCGGAATTTGGTCGAGAACACGAGGTGATATCTCGTGTGGTACACCGCATGGGTCTGTCTCCGATACTCCATCCTTGTATCGTAGCAGAAGACAGCGGCACCCGTTCATCTACGGGCTACCGCCCGCAGTTTTATACGGGCAATAAAAACCGGATTCTCTGATGAGAATCCGGCGGAAAACTATTTCTTCAATGCGAACCGATAACCCGGCGATTCGACGACCTTGCCGCTGGCCAGGAGGTTTCGAAAAACTTCCGTGACGGCTTCATCAGACCATACTTTTTTGGGGTGCTTTGTTTCGCCGATTTTTTCAATGCGGGTGAGCAGACATGACAGATGAGGGCTCATTTTTCTCAATTCCGAAACGATCTCGCGCTCGATTTCTTCAACCTGAGCGCTGGTGGGTTTCGTTACATACGTACAGCGAGAAGGACGCCTGTGGCAACTCCGGCAACAATAGTCGGGCTTGACCTTCGGAAGCTTGGTCGGCGGCTCTATCTTTTCCCATTCTTCATTCGTGAACTCTTTATTGCACTTCCCAGTACATTGGATTCCTCTCGAACCGGGACTATAGCCGTCGTCGGGGCCGAAATACCACCATGCCACCTCGCCACCACACTTCGGACAAGGTGTTTGATAAGTTCCCATTCTGTCTGATGAGCTCATCGTTCCCTCCGTTTTCCTCTAAACTCAAGTGCCAATATTCTAATCGGAGGGTAGCACAAAAAAGAGCGGCTGTCCATGGCACGTTCTAGATCATTGAAACTGTTACCGAGGCATCAGAACACGTTGGACACGGAAGCCTAAAAACCCCGCAAGCTGCGGGGTTTTTAGGCTTTAAAGAAAACCGGCTCACTATCTCGCTTCCGTATGATTCCTCAACTTGCCCAAAAGATACGCTGCATATTCGCGTCCACCCAGACCGAAGGCCAAGCCCCCTGCCAATGCGAGCATCGCGATGAAGCCGGTAATCAGGGTGTTGATGATCGTCGCCGCGATATTCAACTGCACGAGTGCGGTGAGAAATCCGAAAATGACAAGCGCCCACCACGTTAGGGTTCCCAAAAAGTGCGCCGCGTGGAGCTTTGCGCTCAGGACCGACGCCGTAACCACTTTCTTGAGGAACGTGCCAAGCACGACCGATGCCAGCATGATGAGGACCGCGGCAATGATATTCGGAATATAGGCCAAGACGCTCTTCAGGAAATCGGAAAGGGCGAAAAGTCCCAGACTGTCCGACGCCGCAAGGAAAAACGCCACGATGATGAACCAATTCACGAGTTGCCCCAGGAAACGGGCGCCCCGCAGGCGAAGACCGGCTCGCTCGAAATAAGGAGCAAGCCCGAGCCGCGCCAAAAAGGCATCCAGCCGTACAGCTTCGAAAATTTTCTCGACCAGCGTTCCCAAACCGGCGGCAACGACCAAGCCAACGATCAAGACGATCAACGCTCCGATCAAATTCGGAACGAAATTGATAAAGCCAAGCCACAAATTCTGCAAGGAACTTACCACTATATCTGTCCAACTTTGAACTATCATAAATTACAATTTTATGGAGTTTCCGACCTTTGTAATCAATATATCTATTATAACAAATTAGGTACGTTGCGTGCTTTTTTATTTTTTGGTTTTTATGGTATCGTAAGGTGTAATTTACATTCGATATTCAAGGGGCCAGTAGTAAAGTGGTATTACGCGGCATTCGCATTGCCGAGTCGGGAGTCCGATTCTCCCCTGGTCCACCAATTTTCTCGTTTCCGTATCCCAACCCAGCCCGCGTTTTGGGGGCTTGGTCAGATGAATAATAAGCCCTGCAACGAAATTTAGTAGGTAGCAGATGTCACGGTAGACGAACATTTAGTCCAAGAATGCCCGGAAATCTGCATTTTTGGTTCTGGAGAGAGGAAGAGCCGATTTGCTATAGTTAAGTTAATGGATTAAGGAAAAACAAGACACTTACGAAAGTCGCCTCCAATATTCAGATATTATGAAATAAAAATATGGATGGAAGCAAAACAAATCTAATTCTGAGTAAAAACTTTCAACTGAGCGCGTGCTTGTTTTTTGTCGCCGCGTTATGGCCGGATTTTGCCTATGCGATATGCGGCACTCTGGATGGTGGACTAAGAACTGCGATTTGGTGGATTGAGACTTTCGGGATATTTGCTTTTGTGGCCATTACCTTAATTTCTTTTGTAGTTGTGCTCCTGTATAACAAATACTACACGAAGCAGTTTCAGTTTTTGAACAGC
>JBGPNL010000125.1:0-3434 GCA_041487555.1 Minisyncoccia bacterium
ACCCAATAACCGTTACTGTACGAATTTTATGATGAGCGCGATAACGAGCGCGTAGATCGCGATAGCTTCAGCAAATGCAATAGCGAGAATCGCCATCGTCTGGATTTTCGGCGCCGCTTCGGGATTTCTCCCGATGGCCTCGACTGCCTTCGCACCGATCAAACCGATCGCGAGCGCGGGCATAACGGCACCCATGCCGATAGCGCCGAACGTGGCGAGAAGACGAATACTATTAACGTCCATATATGTAACTTTTGACTTATAACTTATAACAGATAACTGATTCCGACCTTTTCATGGTGGTGTCGTGTAGTTTCAAATTAATGTGCTCCTTCGGTATGGGCTGTAGTTGCCATAGCCACAAATACTAACGTAAGCATTCCGAAAATGAATGCTTGGATGAATCCGACGAAGATCTCGAGGAACATGAAGGGGAGCGGGACGAGATAGGGGATAAGAAACGTCATGATCGCGAGGAGTACCTCGCCCGCAAACACGTTCCCGAAAAGACGGAAGGAGAACGAGATAATTTTAGCAAATTCGGAGATAAGTTCAAGTATGCCGATGAAAAAATCAATCGGCCCTTTGAAGTTGAAGAATACGGAAAGGCGCGATTTGAGCCCTACGGCGGCCACGCCCAAAATATTGATAAGTGTCACGGCAATCAGGGCAAGGGCGAGCGTGAAGTTTAAGTCGCTTGCCGGGGAACGCAAAAGAGGCGTGGTGCCGCCATCGTGCTTCAATATAAGAGAACCGACGCCGGGGAAGAGCCCAAGCCAGTTCGAGCAGAGTACGAAAAGGAAGATAGTGAATACGAGTGGCAAATATTTCTCGGCCGCCCTGCGGGTTCCCAAGACGGACTCCATAAGCTCAAGGGCGCCGTCCACCATAACCTCCGCCATGTTCTGCATCATTCCGGGAATGAGCGCGAGCCGGCGTTTAAGCGCTACTGCAAGCGAGCATAAAAAAATCAGCGTGATTGCCGAGAGTAAAAGCGCGTTGGTGATAGGAAATGGGCCGATGCGGAATATCTCTTCCGCGCGTAAGGATATTTCTGACATGAGATCGGATAGCCCGTCCTTCAATATATAAGGGGCGGGCTCCGATTCTCATTTTATCAGAATTTCCGACGGAGTCAATGAAATTCTAGCTCACTACCCATCATTGGGGGCCAGCGGAAGGCGAACTGTAAAAATCGTTCCTCGTCCGAGTCTGCTTGTGGCACCGATCGTTCCATCATGCATTTCAACTATTTTCTTGGAGATAGCGAGGCCTAAGCCGGTGCCTTGTGCGTTGCTCTGGTTTTTCACACGGTAAAAGCGTTCGAAAATAAGGGGGAGGTCTTCTTCGCTCACGCCGACGCCAGAATCCTTTACGATAAGCTCCGCCGAGCCATATTTGCGTCGCAGCGCTATGTGAACGTTCTTATTTTTCGCGTTTCCCATATATTTTATCGCGTTACTAGCAAGATTGTTCACCAATTCCTGCAATTTTTCTTTACCGCCGATTATTTTGATCTGCGGGGAAATGTCCGAGGTGAGGACGATGCCATTGTTTTTCGAAATGACGGTAACATATTCAATAATTTCGTTAAGGAGATCGCTCATATCGACGGGCGTTTTTTGGAAATTATTGCAATTCATTTCAAGTCGCGTCAGTTTTAAAAGATCATAAATAAAATGCGAAACTGCGTCGATCGAATGTTCGGCCGCGGCGAACTTTTTATGAGAGCGGGAATGTTTTTTTAAAAATTCCAGCTCGCCCTTGACCACCGTAAGCGGCGTTTGCAGGCCGTGGGAGATATCCATTATCATCCGGCATTGTTCTTCTTGCAGCTGTTGCAATTCCGCGGTCCGTTGTCGTACTTGCTCTTCGAGTTCCGATAGATAATCAGCCCGGTTTTTAAAGAAAAGTTTGTCGGTTATTTTTCCAATATATTTCACCGTCAAGGGGATTGTGAGGATGCCAATTGCGGCAATGACCCCCGCAGTCCAAAAATCCGTGAGATTGGGTATTTCTTGGAACAGGCCGTGCACCACAAAGACCGCAGCGAAATAGATTGCGATTACCGCACAAGAAATGATCAAATAGACAACTCCCTTTTTGATGATTCTGCGCATCGGCATAATAGCCGTTCGTTTGAATTTATATAAAAAAAGAGCGGGGCATCCGCTCGGTGGACTGTTAAGTTTTTTCAGCAGCAAGCTTGTATCCTCGGCCGGGGACGGTATGAATAAGTTTGATTCTATTCAGAAGATCGATCTTCCGGCGCAGACTTACGATATGGGCCTCGATGGTGTTCGAGAATGGATCGACGCTCATATCCCACACGTGATCCATGATCATGCCGCGTGAAACGACGGCCCCTTTATGCCTGAGAAGATATTCGAAGAGCATGAATTCTTTTCGCGTGAGTTGAATCTCTTTTTTATTTCGCTTCACTACATGCTTATTTATATCAAGTACAAGGTTGTCGACGCAGAGTGTTTTGTTTTCGATCTGCTTGGGACGTCGCAAGAGCGCTCGCATTCGAGCAACCAACTCTTCAAATGAGAAAGGTTTAACGAGGTAATCGTCGGCACCGGCGTTCAACAGTTCTATCTTTGTGATCTCCTCGGATCGTACCGAGAGGATTATGATAGGAACAGTTTTGCCGGCACTCCGTATTTCTTTACAGACTTCGAGGCCCGTTTTCTTGGGAAGGATATTGTCAAGAATAATCAGATCATAATCGTTCGTGCGCGCGAAAAAGGATCCCTTTTCTCCATCCATCGCGACATCAACGGCAAAAAGTTCGGCCTCAAGCCCCGGCTTTAAGAAATCTATTATTGATTTTTCGTCTTCAACAACCAAGGTGCGCATTGTGATAACTATGTTAGTTTTTTAAAAATCATCACGGCGTCTTCATCTCCGTTTTGTTATAGGACACAGTATAAATGAAAACATTCGATTTGTCAAGGCCATGGCCAAATAATCGCCTGCCGTGCCGCTATTTTTTACTTCGAGTGATTGGCATTAAAATACAACAAAAGAGATAAATTCTTTCTAAAGAAAAGATAAAGGAATTATGCGGCCGATAAGGACTCCGGCGCCACTTGATCAAAGAAAAGGGCTGTTTGATGGGTTTGCATTTCGGAAAGAGTTATGCTATAACTAATCATCGGGGCCGGAATCATTAGGTAATGAGCCCATTCGGGCCTTTTTTATTGTTATGAATCTAAGGAACATAGCTATCATTGCGCACGTCGATCACGGGAAGACCACGCTTGTGGACGCTCTTTTGAAGCAGTCTCAGGGTTTTCGCGTAAAGTCCGGCGGCGATCAGGATCTCATTATGGATTCGAACGAACTTGAGCGCGAGAGGGGTATTACGATCTTCTCGAAAAACGCGGCAGTCGTGTATCACGACACGAAGATAAATATAGTGGACACTC
>JBGPNL010000126.1:0-3412 GCA_041487555.1 Minisyncoccia bacterium
AGAGAAGACTAGGGCAACTTGATCCCCAAGGTTATTCTCATTAAGAATTAGATTGTTTTCATCGGGATCAATATTATCAAGCTTCGATAGATTTTTTATGATCACTGTAAATAGATGGTGTTCGATTGGAACTGTGACTTCGTAAAAACTCCGTTCGATACTACCTCCTGCTATTTCCTGCTTAATCTCGAGTTTATTTTTTTCAAAAATATAACCTACCTCCAAGGTTTCACCTCCGGCAATCTCTTTCTTGACCTTCGGTTTGGTAAAATCCACATCTTGGAGTTTTCCGTATTCAGGCCCATATTTATGTACTAGGCCAACTTTATTTTTTAAAGAAAATTTTAAAGAATGATCTCCGTGCGCGAGCTTCAATAGAAGTAAATCTCCAAGGTGTTTGTCCTTGTTTATTACTAACCTACATTTCTTGATGATCATTTTTCTTGAACAACCTATAAATACCCCACCTTTTTCAACCACACATCATTCTCCCACTCCCACAACTTTTTGCCACCCAAAAATCCGGCGAAGTCTTCCTGCCAGTAGGGGAACTCCTGTAGATCGGTTTCGCCCACCATTTCGCCCCATTCGTGCTCGCAGGTTTTTTGACCTCTAATCTTCCAATCTATCTTTATTTTCTCCCGGCCGCCTTTGGTTCGCTTTCGGGCGCCGCACCTCGCGCATATTTGGATCTGGTCGATGCGCAGGATCCAGCGGGTCTGGAGCCGTTCGAATTCGTTCCGCAGGGCGTCCATGTATGCGGAAGTTTGGAGGTTGTAATCGCGATAGATGGCCTGCGAGGTTTTGATGTCTAAAACTCCGAGCTTACCGCCGATAAGGGCGATCGCGTCTACGGTTCCGGCATAGCGGTGGTCGTAGTTTACGATGCGGCGCTCGACGAGGTCGGGCGTTACCTGGATGTTGTTCTTGTCGAAAAATTCGAGAAATGCTTTATAGGCGGGCATGATCTGCGCCGAAACCTCGGGCTTTTTGCCAAGAAGAAAGCCTTCGACGGCTTCGTGGATGGCTGTTCCTTCTTTTGCGGATAGTTCCGTCTGCGCCTGCGCGGCTTTATAGCTCTTCGCCTCACCGTAATAATAGTAGAGCGCGGGCTTTGCCTTGATGCCCACAATTTTTGTGACGCGCGGGTACCAAACGTCGTCGATCGTGTACCCGCACTGCTCTTTGAATTCGTTTATGTCCTTATAGTCGCCAAACATATGATTTATCCTAGAACCCATTTCAAAAATACGCAACGCGCCTAAAATGGCAATTTTCGGCTGCGAGCCACGAACCCCGTCTCGAAGTAGTGCAAGGCTACATCTTCGTCGAGTTTCGCGCCTCTCGCTCAAAAATTTCTCATTTTATTTCGCGCGCCTATTTCCGAAATGGGTTCTAGGATAAATGACGGGGAAATAAAAAAGCCGATGTAAATTTACATCGGCTCCTCGCGTTTCAAGACATAGAGGACGTAGTGTTCTTCGGAGGATGTGTTGTATCCGCCACCAAGATCTTCACTCAAAACCGGCGTCGCACCAGGTAAACTTTCAAGTACCGAGGCCGCTTGCCGGAAACGTTTTCTGCACCAGTTCAAGTACTTGATCTCGCCCGCAGCACAGACCAGATAACCGCCGGGCTTCACAAGCCGCCACATTGCCCGAACGGATTTTTTTCCTGTCAGGCCGACCATTGCGGTCGAGGCTACTACATCGAAGCTGCTATTCGGAAAAGGAAGCTGATACGCGTTTCCTTGTATGCATTGTGCGTAGCTGCGTTTGAGGGCGACGGACCTTAGTCGTTTTTCGGCGATGTCTATGCCGATCAACATTCCTCGCCATCCGCTATTCCAAAGTGCATTGCCGAACAAGCCCGTGCCGCAGCCAACATCGAGAATTCGTTCGCCACCGCGAAGCAGGGGAGTGAGACGACCCACGGTTCGTTGCGGAACATTATATCCGGCACATTCCAGCACTACCTGGTAATCATCGAATTCGTTATACGAATCCCGCGCCTTCCGGCTGGTATTCATTTTTTTCTCCACGATGGACTGCGACCAACTTAACACAAAAGAAAGCGCCGTGCAAATGAATGCACGGCGTTGGGTCAGGCTTTCGCCGGATCCGGTTTTCGACGGAGGCGATACAGCGGGAATCCGAGAAAGATGAGGATTATGCCGAGCGTAAGCGCGTTCATAAACCAGATCTTCTCCGAATCGCTCACTACGATCGAAACTCCAACGAGGATCGCGGGGAAAATACCAAGAAAGATCTTCCCGACGAGGCCTCCCGGAACCCGAAATGCACGCGGCAGTTCGGGAAAGCGGATGCACAAGACGACAAGCGCCACGAATTCGAGCAGGATGCTCAAACCCGTAAGCATGATGTCGAGCGTAACCGTCCGTTCGAAGCCGATCGTCATGCAGGCGCACCAGATCGCGGAAAAAACAATGACCGCAAACATGGGAACGCCGTGCTTGTTTTCTTTCGCAAAAATCTTCGGAAGAAAACCGTCTTCGGCTAAGACCTTCGGCAGGCGCGAGAGCGAGAGGACCAGCGCGTTGAACGTGCTGATCGCCGCAAGCGCGCCGGCGCCCGTTATGAGATACGCAAGCCATCTTCCGCCAAAACGCTCGGCGATGTCGACCCAGCCTCCCGTTGTCCAGGATTTCGGATCGAGTCCCGTGGTCCAGACTGCGACGATGGGGATCACGTAGCTTACGAGAACGACCGTAACCGCGATAAGCATCGCCTTTACGTACGTCTTGCGTGGATTCTCGACTTCATGCGCAATCGTGCCGGCGTTGTCCCATCCCATGAAATTCCACATGGCGATGACGATGCCTAGCATGAAGCATTTCCAGGTAAACACCGCGTGAGGCGGTGTACCAAGGTTTTTTGCCGTGCAAGCATACACGGCGAGGATCGCGAATGGGAGCAGCAAGAGCCCGGTCGTAAATACCGAACCAAGGCCGACTGCGCGGGCTCCGAAACGATTCCAGAGCACGCACGAAGCAACCATCGCGAGACCGGTGAAGATCGGCATGTGTCCTGTCCCGAGGATAGGGAAGAGATGCGCGAGATACGCCGCAAAGAGTATCGGATATATTGCCATATCAAAGATACTCCCAACGAGCGTAAGCCACGCCTCCTGAAATCCCCAGAACGGACCCATCGCTTTACCCACCCAGACGTAGAAACCGCCTTCGTGGGGAAGCGCGCTCGACAGTTCACCGACCATTAATGCGGTCGGCAACGCCCAGAACAACGCGGTGACGCAGAGTATGCCCAATGCATACCCATATCCCGCTTTTTGTACCAAGTCTTCGAGACCAAACGGTCCGCCCGCGACCATACAATAGGTCGCGGCAACTAGCGCAAGCAAGCCGATCTTCTTTCCTTTTCTTGTCAATTCG
>JBGPNL010000127.1:0-3315 GCA_041487555.1 Minisyncoccia bacterium
ATGCCTTAAAAAACGTTTCGTTTTCGATCAAAGACGGCGAATTCGTGTCGATCATGGGGCCGTCAGGTTCCGGCAAGTCAACTTTGATGCACATATTGGGAGCGCTCGATACGCCGACGTCCGGTCAGTATTTTCTGGACGGTAAAGACGTTTCGAAACTTTCGGAAGGCGAGCTGGCCGATATAAGAAATGAAAAGATAGGATTCGTCTTCCAGCAATTTAATCTGTTGGCTCGCACGACCGTATTCCGGAACGTGGTCTTGCCGCTCGTATATGCGGGAATAGGAAAAGAAGCGCGGGAAGAAAAAACGAAGCAGGCGCTCATCGCGGCGGCGCTTCCCGAAGCATGGTGGACGCATCTTTCGAATCAGCTCTCGGGCGGCCAGATCCAGCGGGTCGCCATCGCGCGCGCCCTCGTGAACGACCCCACGCTGCTTCTTGCCGATGAACCTACGGGAAATCTCGACTCAAAGACCGGCGAGATCGTGCTTGCCACGTTTCAGAAACTGCACAAAGAAGGCCGCACGATCGTGCTCATCACGCACGAACGCGCCGTTGCCGAACATGCCGAGCGCATCATTCATATTCAGGACGGCGAGATAACAGAAGACAGTAAAACCCACGCGCACCGCAAAGCGCAAGCTCATAGCGAACACGACGTGTAATATTATTTCCATGCCGATAGAAGAACTATTTAAAGAAGCGTTCTCCGCCGTCACGGTCAATAAGATTCGTTCGGGGCTTACGATTCTGGGGATCGTGATCGGCATCGGATCGGTCATCGCCCTGATCTCGATCGGTCAGGGCGCGCAGGGATCGATCGCCGCGAGCATCCAGTCCATAGGATCGAATTTGATCGTCGTCTCTCCCAGCTTTCAACGCACGCCGGGATCCGTCATAAGCTCGGGCAGGGGTGCCGCGCAAACGCTCACCCAAGATGACGCGGATGCCGTCACGCAGCAAGTATCGCTCGTAAAAGCCGTCGCGCCGCAGATCACGGGCCGCTATCAGATAACCGCTTCGGGCGCGAATACCAATACCCAGGTGATCGGCACCGTATCAAGCTATCCGGAAGTGAGAAATATCCAAATGGAATTCGGCAACTTCATTTCCGACCAGGATGTTTCGGGCCTTTCGAAAGTCGCGGTTTTGGGACCCACGACCCGCGACGATCTTTTCAGTTCCGGCACCGATCCCACGGGAGAAACGATCCGCATCGGGAATCTTAACTTTAAGGTCATCGGCGTCACCCAATCCAAAGGCGGCAACGGTTTTTTGAACCAGGACGACGTGGTCTACATACCGCTCTCCTCTTCCCAGCGCTTCCTCCAGGGCGCGACATACGTATCAACAATCAGTATTGAAGCGCAAGACGCGCAATCAATGTCCGCGGTGCAACAAAGCGTGAGTGATTTGCTTCTTTCGCGCCATCACATCGGCGATCCCACGCAGGCAGATTTCAGCGTACAGAACCAGGCAGATATCGTTTCGGCGGCATCATCCGTTACCGGAACATTCACGATCCTTCTTGCTTCGATCGCAGGAATTTCACTTATCGTCGGCGGCATAGGCATCATGAACATGATGCTTACGACGGTTACGGAGCGCACCCGCGAGATCGGGCTCCGCAAAGCGATCGGCGCAAAAAAGAAAGATATCAGCATCCAGTTCTTGCTGGAATCGGTCATGCTCACGTTTTTTGGAGGCGTTATAGGCGTACTATTGGGGTGGATTATTTGTCTCTTGGTAAACACCTTCGCGGGCATTGCAACGAGCGTTTCCTGGTGGTCGGTGCTCCTGGCGTTTGGCGTATCCGCCGGTATCGGGATCGTCTTCGGATATTATCCCGCCCGGCGCGCCGCTGGATTGAATCCGATCGAAGCATTACGATATGAATAAGCCAAAACCGATGAATCCCGTTAGAAGCCTTGCCTACTGGCAGGCAGGCGCGGTCGCTTTATAAAAAATAACAATACTTTAAAATGTACGGTCGTTGCTATAAAATAATTCCCCAGACTCGCGCAGATCGCAACCTGCTTCTAATGGGATGAAAACTATCTTTAAAAAGCACGGTGCCCTGTGGTCGCAAAAATCTTTCTGGGGCGCGGTAGTGATCGGCCTGCTTTTGCTCGTATTGAGCATGGGCGCAAATTACTGGGCGAATACCTATACCGCCGAGCACGCCAGCAATTCGGTTACTGATATTATCCTTGACAACGTGCCGACGGTAAACGTGAATTTTATATTTTCGGAAGGGGCGATCGTGTTTCTCGCCGCTCTTATGCTTATTATTCTTTATGAGCCGAAACGGATCCCATTCTCCCTCAAGGCAACGGCGCTTTTCGTGCTCATCCGATCGATTTTTATTACGCTCACGCATCTCGCCCCTCCCTTGAATGGATCGTATCTCGACACGAGCGACCTTATTTATAAAATCAGTTCCGGTGACGATTTGTTTTTCTCCGCCCATACGGGGCTCCCGTTCATGTTCGCCGTCATATTTTGGGATAATAAATATCTCAAATACTTCTTCCTTGTTTGCACCATAATCGGCGGTAGCGCCGTATTATTAGGGCACCTCCACTATTCGATCGACGTATTCTCCGCGCTCTTTATCTCTTTCGGCATATTTTATATCGCAAAAGAATTTTTTTTGAAAGATTACCGGTTGTTGGTGTCGGAATAATGTAGATGATCAAATCCGGAAAAAGGTCGTTTTAAATAATGTGAAAAAAATAAATGAAATGAAAAAATATACTCTTACCATTATTGTCGCGCTCTTCGTGGGAGTCGGCGCTTTCTATGGCGGAACGATGTACGGCAAAACAGCGACGGGTACCCAAGGCGGCGTACAGGGGTTCCAGAGAGGAGCGGGCAGAAATGGAGGTTTTGGGGGCGCCAATGCCAATGGCGGATTCGCGGTTGGCCAGATCATTTCGAAAGACAACCAAAGCATCACGCTGCAGCTTGTGAATAACAGTTCGACGAAAATAATATTCTTTTCGGCTTCCACGCCGATCATGAAAACGGTAAGCGGCACAGTGAGCGATCTACAGACGGGAACGAATGTATCGGTGATGGGCACGGCGAATTCCGACGGCAGTATCACCGCCGAATCGATTCAACTGAGGAACGGAGCGTTCGGCGGCCGCGGAAGCCCGAACGGCGGAAATTAAGAATTCTCTTTTTCCGAAAAGATAAAAACATCCCGTAGTCGGGGTGTTTTTGTTTGCCGGAAAATCTGCTTCGGGCCTCGTTCCGAAAATAGATGAACTCCTTGACTCAAGCATCGAATGAGAGTTATATTGTGCCTAG
>JBGPNL010000128.1:0-3238 GCA_041487555.1 Minisyncoccia bacterium
AGCTTCGGCGACTTTAGGATTCGTGCTCGGGGAGACGGTGAAACTGCTCGCTCCCTTCACGCCGTTCTTTTCGGAAGTTCTTTATCAAGAACTTCCGCGCGGCTCAACGCAGATGAATTCAGTGCATCTTGAATCGTGGCCGCAATCGAACTTAAAGCTAAAAACTAAAAACCTAAAACTAATAGAAGCGATGAAGGAGGCGCGGCGATTGGCGAGTCTTGGGCTCGCGAAGCGCGCCGAGAAGGGGATTAAAGTGCGCCAGCCGCTCGCGTCGCTTACCGTGAAGAATGAAAAGCTAAAATCGATAATGACGAAGGAAATTCTCGCGATTCTCGCGGATGAGGTCAATGTCAAAAAAGTATTTTTCAATAAAAAAGTGGAGGACGAAATAGCGCTTGATACGGTAGTTACCGCCGAACTGCGCGAGGAGGGAATTATACGCGATCTCGTGCGCAGTATTCAGGAATTGCGGCAAGAAGCCAGGCTTGAGCCGAAAGACAGGATAGTGCTCATACTCGTCCTTCCCGGCGTGTTCGGCGATGCCGCAGAGCGGAACGAAAAATTATTGAAAGTGGAGGTCGGCGCGAAGGAAATCGAATTCAAAAGATCAGAAAAATTCCAGGCGGAAGCGACGGTGAAGATCGAGGGTGCGGAGGGTTGGATCGGACTCAGAAAGATATAGTAAAAATTTTGCGGAAAAAAATGGCGCACAATTTCTTGTGCGCCTGTTCGTTTCGAGATTACTCGAAGTTCGAGCATTCGATCGCGGAACGGAGGCAGTATCCTCTTAAGGCCTCGTTCACTTCCGCGTAATGCTTTCCGAGAGCCTTCTTGATGTCCTCTTCGATCTTGTTTTCTACGCCTGTCCGCGCGGCAATTTCCTTGCCGAGCGTCCTCGCGTTCAGCACGAAGTGAGCAAAGAAGTTTATGTCGACGGCTTTGCGGGCCTCGTCCGACGGCAGCATTCCGAACCATTCCATGATTCGGAAAATGTCCTCGTACATGGTAATCATGCGGCCCTCCTCGGTCGATTCGCAGCCGAATGGCTTGTGCTCGTCGTAGGCCATCTTGTTCGCGCCCTGGAACGCGGCGGAAGACATGATGCCGAGTGGCCCCATGCGGTCCACTTTGTCGCAGATGCGGATCAGGGTAAGGAGTGGCGAATCTCCGGGTTCGTCCATGAATTTTGAGTGGTCGGCCACGGTGTTCGCGATATCTTCGCGGTCTTCTTGCAGCCACGGGCTGTCCGCGAGGCAGGTCGTAAGACAGAAGGTTTTGAATCCCTCTCTCCTCGCGAGCTTCATAAACTTCTGTTCGGGCATTTCGGAATAACGTTCGCGGTTGTCACGCGCCCATGCGAACGCGATTTCTTCGATGTAGCTTTTATACTCCGGAACGCGGTCGGCGTTGTGCAACCACTGAGCCGCTTGGAATTTCGCTTCGGGAACGGCTGCGAGCTCGGGTATGATCTTCACGATCACTTCCCTGATCGCGCCGAACCGGCGGACGTGGTCAACGCAATGCCCGTAGACGCCCATTACCTTTGGCGTGTACTTCGGTGCAAGTTTCGCTTCAAGGTTCGCCTGCCAAACTTCGAATGCGTTTCCCGTTGGGGAAACTACGGTCGTAGTCACAAAACCTCCTCATTACTCTGGTTTTACGGCTTGTATGAGCTGACGGCAGCATAGCATGTATAATGCCGCCTGTCAAATGAAAATTCATCCGGGATTCATCTTGGAGACGCCGTTCCAGGCGATAGGCTTTCCCGAAGCGGGTTCTATTCGAGCGTGATGCCGATCTTCTTTTTGACGTCTGCGATCTTTTTATCCGCCACTTCGGCGGCGCGTTCGGAGCCGGCATTCAGGGTTTCGATAAGTGCCTTTGGTTTCGCGAGGAGTAATTTCTTCTTCGTGCGGAAATCAGCGAAGTGATCGGCGACGAGCGAGGCGAGCGCGGATTTGAATTCCGCATAGCTTTTGCCAGCAAATTTTGCGGCGACCGCTTCGGCGTTTTCATTCCGCAGGGCGGCAGCGATATCGATAAGGTTCGAGAGCCCCGGCTTATGCTTCGGGTCGTATATTATCTCTGTTCCGGAGTCCGTCGTCGCGCGCGCGATCTTCTTTTTAATGTCCTCGGGCGAGTCATCAATAAAGAGGCAGTTTTCGGGATCCGACTTCGACATTTTCTTTTCCGGATTTTTGAGCGACATTACGCGCGGGGTTTTTGCGAGGATCGGCTGCGGCTCAATAAAAGTGTTTCCGAATTTTTTGTTGAACTTGCGCGCGATGGTGCGAGCGAGTTCCAAGTGCTGTAATTGGTCATTCCCCACCGGAACGAATTTGCCGTCATATATAAGAATATCAGCAGCCATAAGGACCGGATATTCGGCCAGCCCCATATTGGACTCCTCGGCCACTTTATTGAATTCTTCCTGGGAAACTTTTTGCCCCTCTTTCGGTTCTATTTTCTGCATGATTTTTTCTTTGAATGCTGCCATGCGCATAAGTTCGCTTACGGGGACGAGCGGGCTCAAAACCCATTTCAATTCCTCGAGAACCCTGATTTGCGATTGCCGGAAAATGATTGATTTCTTGGGATCAAGTCCTGCGGCCAGAAAATCTGCGGCAAGATTTATGATATTGGCTCGCAAGTCTTTGGGGTCCGGGTTTTCGGTAAGCGCGTGCAGATCGGCGATAAAAAAGTAGCATTCATATTTTCCTGAATTCTGGAGCTCAACGAAATTTTTGAGGGCACCCAGGTAATTGCCGATATGCAATCTGCCCGTGGGTTGGATGCCGGAAACTAAAATCGGTTTCATAATTTCTATATTATCACGGATTTCGGTTAGAACCCATCTCAGAAGTAGACGTATGGATATCGCGAGGGATTTTCGAGCGAAAAGCGCGAATCTGGACGACGGGATACCCACTCGGGTATTTCTGGGAAAGATTCGCGCTTTACAGCCGAAAATAACCGCGAGAGCCGTACGAACTACTTCTGAGATGGGTTTTCTACGGAAAATCCCATTGAGCGTTTTGGCAGGAGTGGGGGCGGCGCGAGGAGCTTATGGAGTATCGTGAGAATGCCCGCGATGTCGGCGCCGTGTTTGCGCGATTGTTTTTCTATGGCGCCGATCTTTTGGGCAAGCTGTTGGTTGGTAGCGAGGATTTGCCGCAATCGGATAAAAGCACGGACAACTTCGATGCTCACGCGATCGGCGCGGGAACTTTTGAGGACG
>JBGPNL010000129.1:0-3144 GCA_041487555.1 Minisyncoccia bacterium
AGAAAAGCAACTACCTTGAAGTTATTATCATAATCCTTATATTAGTAGAGATCGCGATCGTGCTGCTTCAGGTATTCAAGATAATTCCGGTATAAGATTTTTAATTTTCTCTAAATCTAAAATCAGCCACCTCCAGTGTGGCTGATTTTATTTGTGGACCAAGGGAGAATCGGACTCCCGCCTCCGCAATGCGAATGCGGCGTAATACCACTTTACTATTGGCCCATCGAATAAATAATTGTAAACGAAGCTTGGGGCGGAAGCAATTTATAGATTTTCCCGCCGTAAACGGCGGGATGGCCACCTTACTACTGGCCCTCAAATTACAACTAATATTAGCACACGGGATTAAGAAAAAAAAGTGTTGGCTAAACTGTGCATTATATGTGCACCATCGGTGCATGTGCGCCGCATAAGCCCCGCGAAATAATGGGTTTTTATCCACACAAAGTGGATAGCCGAAATTCGCCGCGCATAATGCGCGAAGTTCGCGGGCAATTTCCAAAGCACCTCAAGTCGCAGCGTATTTTCAAACAACGGACCGGCGGACGGCACTACCCAGAATATAGGTTTTACTCATGTGTTGTATAGGATCGAAATCGGGCAATTGCAGGAGCCGGGCAGCGATTATTTGAATACGTTGACTTATATCGCCACCCCCGTTTTCTAGCACGAACCTCACCTGTGATATAATAATTGGAATAGGCTGAATGGCCGATTATATATCAATCGTAAAAGGTCGCATTTTTTCGAAAAATATAATTGCATATCTATGTTTGTGCAAGATTGGACGAGCGTGATTGTCGGCTCGCTCCAGAATTTATGGATGGGGTTTGCGAATTTCGTTCCTAATTTGATCGCCGCAATCGTGGTTTTGGTCGTCGGTTTGGTTGTCGCGGCAGGCCTGGGAACGCTCGTCGAGAAAATATTCGAGGCGGTAAAGCTCGACGTATTCCTGGCGCACTTGGGACTTGCGCCGTATTTCGAACGGGCCGGGCTTCGCCTGCGCGGCGCGCGGTTTTTCGGTCGGCTCGTCTATTGGTTCATTGTCGTCGCGTTCCTGCTTGCGGTTTCGGATAGTCTTCGGCTTTTCGCCCTCTCGGGATTTTTGAAAGATGTGCTCGCGTATCTTCCGAACGTTATTGCGTCGGTACTTATCATGCTCGCCGCTATCGTGCTCGCGAATTTCTTACGGAAGGTGGTAACGGCATCGGTCATGAGCGCGCGGCTCCACGCGGCGCAATTCCTTGGGACCTTAACCTGGTGGGCGGTGGCCGTCTTCGGATTTTTGACCGCTTTAGTGCAGCTGAATATTGCCGCGAGCATCATCAATACGCTCATTACCGGATTCATCGCCATGCTTGCGCTTGCGGGCGGACTGGCCTTCGGCTTGGGCGGGCGTGATTATGCCGCGTATCTTTTGGGCAAGCTGAAGAGCCAGACGGAGCGAAGTAATTAGCGTTCAACAAAGAAATAAAAATAAAAATCGGGGCAGAATATATGCGCCCCGGTTTTTTATTTTGCGGAATGTTTCCTGGAAAAAACCTTTACGTATTCGATGCAGTTTTCTTTCTGAAGCGCCTGCGCAAATTTTTTCAATCCTTTTCGAGGGGCTTCGATTGCAGCGCACTCCATCGGCGGATAAAATGCGCTCAAGACGCTCTTGGGATTCAGCGACTTCAGCACTTCTTTAAAGTGTTTTTCGCTTATGGTCTTTCTCAACACCACGATGATCTCGCACATGCCCGTTTCCTCGCAAGCAAAAATTCCTCAATCTGCGAATATTATACCAAAATTTTTGGGATAATGCAAGTATTGACCCCTGCGCGACCTTACGTTACCATATAACCTATGTTAGCTATAAAATTACAACGCATCGGCAAGAAGCATCAGCCTAGCTATCGCGTGGTGGTGGCCGAAAAACGTTCCAAGCTTGGCGGCCCGCCCGTCGAAGATCTCGGCGCCTACGATCTGCGGGTGAAGCAGCTTACCGTGAAGAAAGACAGGGTTGAACATTGGGTAAAATTAGGGGCGAAACCGACCGTAACGGTCTGGAATCTTTTTGTGAAGAACGGGGTTGTTGCGGGAAAGGCCATTGCCGTCAAAATGAAAAAAGCAAAAGCCGCAGAAGGAGAAGCGAAGCCGCCCGAGGCGAACCTCGCCAAAGGCGGGCCCGCGGAAGCGGCTCCGGCGGTGTAATATATTTGAATGTCCATAAAATCTGAACAAGAGGGAGTACTGAAGCAGAGTTTTGAAAGTCAAGAGATTGATCGTGTTATTAAAGAAGCTTACGATTTAATGTATGAGCGGCAGAAGCTCGCGAAAGGCAAACCGGAAGAACTTGACGAAGACCCCGGCTCGATTCCGCATTACGATTTATTAAAGAAAACTGAATTGGAGGAGAAAATCACAAAATTACGGGGGCTTGGAATGCGAGAAGGGGAGTTAAGCAAGCTTACCGCATCGCTCGAAGACCCGCTATTGACAAATTTCTAGATAGGAGTATAATATACTGAAACTAAAAGACCTGCCTGCCGGCAGGCAGGCGCGCAAAATCGAGCGCCTGAAAACGAAAGGTCGAAAGATTTGATAGAAATACTGTAAATCAATGTCCAAAGCAACAGCCGATCAGGAATTCCTGGAATACTTGGTCAAGTCACTTGTCGATCATCCGGACGATGTGAAGGTTGATCGCAAGGTGGACGAGATGGGAGTACTGCTTTCGTTGCACGTAAACTCGCTCGACATGGGCCAGGTGGTGGGCAGGCAGGGCGCGACCGCGAAGTCCATCCGGGGACTACTCAGGATCGTCGGCATCAAAAACAATGCCCGCGTGAATCTGAAGATCGAAGAGCCGGAAGGTTCGACCCGCGGCCCTCGCCCGCCGGGCGATAGGCCGATGGGAGACAGGCCTCCGCGTAGGGAAGAGTATTAAAATGAGCTCATAAGCTATAAGCCAGCTAAGCTCGTAAGCCACTCATACAAAAAACCGCTCGGAGAGATCCGGGCGGTTTTTTGCTTTTTGTATAAAGCCGTTTATCATTAGAAATCATGATTGAAAAAGGACCAGAAATTGAAATAGCAGGCAGAGGAGCCGAGAGAAAGGACGTTAAACTTAAAGAAATCGAGGAATTGCGCAGGCCG
>JBGPNL010000130.1:0-3144 GCA_041487555.1 Minisyncoccia bacterium
GAATGGAAGACTCTCCTAGCGTCCCCCCTTACGAACAAAAGCACGAGTAAGGTACCCAAGGCGCTACCCACGAGATATGCGAGCGTGAGCATGAATGAAGTGGGAGCATACCTCAGACTAATAAAGGCAAAAGCGGCTATGAGAACGTTCGTGACGATATTGCCGAGGGCCTCCTTGTCTATCCTGTTCTCCGCGCGCGAGAATCCGAACAAGAAAGCCCTGATGTCGTCGAAGGCCATGAGAAGCGCCACGAGCGGGATAAGGGTTCTCGCCTCCGGAAATCTCGTGATCAACGGCCCGATACCGATGGTGAGGGCGATGACGGCGGCAACGAGGCCGACGCGGAGAAAGACAAGGGTCGGTAAATACGCCTCCTCATTCTCATCCTTGCGGGCGAGATTAATGAACATCGAGTAGTTAAGACCGAGATCGGAGAGGATCGTGAACGTGGCGGCCACGCTCAAGGCGTATGTGAACAAGCCGTACTGCGCCGCGCCCAAAACCCGCGCGGCGTAAATTACGATCGCAAGCTTAACAAAATTACTTCCGACATTCGACACCGTGGACCAAAAACTGTTCTTCAGAAAAGTCTGACGCAAAGAATGTTCGCCGAAAAGAAATTTTTTTATTTTGCCGAAAACACCCATGCATATATAATACTTCAATTACACGTGCCTTGTCATGGTACAATGCCATAGTATAATCTAACTGCCATGCCGCCGCAAAAAGAAAATAATTCCGCCAAGGGACCGCTGATAAGTGTCGGGCTCTGTGTCCGCAACGGAGCCGAATACATAAGCGAAGCGCTCGACTCGATCCTCGCACAAACCTACAAAAATTTCGAGCTTGTAATTTCCGACAACGTCTCGACGGACGACACGCAAAAGATTTGTGAAGAATATGCCCGCAAAGACAAGCGGGTGCGGTATATCCGCCAGCGGGAAGACCTCGGCGGTTACGGAAATTACGATTTCGTGAGGCGTGAGGCGCGCGGGGATTATTTCGTGTACGCCTCGAACGACGACCTCTGGCATCCCCGCTTCATCGAAAAATGTCTCGCGAAATTCGGGGAGGAACCGGGCGCTATCATGGTTTTCTCCAATTTCTACACATTCGACGATTCGGGAAAGGTAAGGAAGTACCGGCAGGAACAATATTTCCCGTTCGCGCGCCATCTTTACGGGCGTCTTAAAGAATATCTCCTTTCCCTGACGCTCTACGGGAAAACCACGCTCATGTACGGCATGTGGAAGAAAGGCACCGCAACCGATCTTATTCCAGCGAGCGAGCTCAGGAGTGACATACTTTATGTTTTCCGGACGCTCTGCACGGGATACTTCACAAACATTCCCGATGTGCTTTTTTATAAGAGATTACCGATCCAAACGTCGGAACCGGCTGGCCGAGGAAAGAAACCGACCATAGATTTTCTAGCCACTTTGCCCGGCGACTATGAATATGAGACTGCCGATGACTGGATGCGCATAAGACGCGAGAATCAAAGCCCAGCTGAAGCGGCAAAAAGCTTCGTGAACGACAGACGGACCGCGGCAAGGTATTCCTACATGTATTCCAAAGAAATTTTGAGGGCTCCATCCCTCGCCGGCGGCGAGAAGATCAAGCTTCTTCTCTGGGACATTTACGCTTTTATCCGCTCCTTCTTCTGGTACGGGAACGTTTAGGAACGATGGATGGCACTCACGCTCGCTTTTTCGCGTAATCGGCGAACACTTTCAGCATCTCCTTCGCCCGGTGCAGCCAGGTGTGATGAGCGAGAACATATTCCCTTGCCTCCGCCGCGCGCTTATTGCGTTCCGCTTCGCGCGGGAGCCAGCTCACTATGAGTTCGTTCATTGATTTTACATCTTCATATATGGGAAAAAAGTCTTTGGGGAAAAGCAAAGAAAAATCTTCGCGGTAATCGGCTATCTGGAATCCGGAAGACAGGGCTATCTCGAAAGTGCGGGATGAGATGGATGTTCTGTGCGAAGTGGAATGGAAATTTATCATTATTTTGCTTTGGTTATAGATGCGGTTAACCTCGGCGATCGACGGCTGGCGGGCGCCGCCGATGCGTCCGGCAAGTTCGGGGAAATAGCGCGTCCAGTAGTGCCAGCCGCTGCCGAACACTCCCACGCGCAGGTTTTTGGGAATGGAATTCGCCAGGTTCGCGCGGATAAGGCCGTCGGGGCTTTGTTCCGGAGCTGAGGCGACAAAGGCAACGTCGTATATCTTCTTTTCTTTGGGCAGCGGATAAAAATCCTCCGGGCTGCCGGCGAGCGGCAGGTGGTGGACTTTTTTGGGAGAAAATATCTCGATGAACTTTGCCCACTCGCGGTCGATGCAGAACGCTTCGTCCGCGTATTTGAAGCTCAGGAGCACGTCCCGCGCGCCGGATTCCTGCGGCGGGGATATCTCGTAATAAAATATCGGCCGGCCGAGAACGCGGGCCTGTTTGATATATTCCGCCAAAACCGTCGGGGCATCCTCTATCACTATGAGGTCGGGGCTGAAAGCTTTAACCGATTCGAGCCAGTGCCGGCTGGTTATTTCGTAAAAATAATTCTCCGCAACGTACGGCCGCCGCGCAAAACGCATCACAAGGTTGCGCGCGATGCGCGAATTCCGCGACAGATGCTTCTCGAAGAAAAAAACCTCGTGTCCGAGCGTTTCGAAAGCTTTTTTGAGATTTTGCGTGGTGCCCGCATGCCAATTCGAGCCGGTCAAATGGATTTTCATTGCGATGATACATCTATCTTACCGCCGCAAAGGGAAGGAGTCCAGAAAAAGCGGCGCTCTCCGGCACTCATGCCATTCGCGCAGGTTAACGGACGGCGTCAAAGTCGTTCCTGAAGTTTTTGGAGTGTTGACATCAATGATCGCAAAGATTCCAGAACATTGGCTAACAACAAAGTTGTATCCCCCGAAGACGCCGGGGTTCCGGCAGAAGGATACACGCCCATACCTAATGCGGACGAAGTTGCCTGGAGATGATAGTCGGTAGTTGAAATGAATTGGGGATTGGCGTCGATATTGCTTGTTCCGCCGGACCAACCTCCGATATCTGAATTACTAATACTATACGACGGGTAAGCATTGTGTACGGAAAAATTAGGAGAAGAGTTACCCCAAAGAATTGAGTTA
>JBGPNL010000131.1:0-3066 GCA_041487555.1 Minisyncoccia bacterium
GATTTTCTTTTGCCAGAACCTTTAACGCCAGCGGACCTCAAGGAATTCGAAAAATCGATGAAGAAATTCATCGGCGGGAAACTCCCCTTCTCGGGTAAAGAAGTAACTGCCGCGGAGGCAAAGAAAATGTTCGCGGACCAGCAATTCAAGCTGGAGCTAATCAAAGAATTTTCGGCAGAGGACAAAAAACTGACCGTATATTCCACGGGCGACATCTTTATGGATCTTTGCCGCGGGGGCCACGTGGAAAATACCTCGGAGATAAACGCCGACGGATTCAAACTCGATAAGATCGCGGGCGCTTACTGGCGCGGAAACGAAAAGAATCCGATGCTCCAACGTATCTACGGACTCGCCTTTGGCACGAAAGAGGAATTGGACGAATATTTGAAACTCCTCGAAGAAGCGAAGAAGCGCGACCACAAAAAGCTCGGGCCGGAGCTCGATCTCTTTACTTTCTCCGAGCTCGTGGGCCCCGGACTTCCGCTCTGGACGCCGAAGGGCACGATCGTGCGCAACCTGCTCGATGATTTTGTCTGGCAGCTCCGCAAAAAGCGCGGCTACATGCAAGTCGACATTCCACATATCACGAAGAAGGATCTCTACGAGAAGAGCGGCCACTGGGAAAAATTCAAAGACGAGCTCATGAAAATCGAAACGCGCGAAGGCCACGTCTTTGCAATGAAGCCGATGAACTGCCCGCACCACACGCAGATCTATAACCGTAGGCCCTGGAGCTACCGCGACCTGCCCCAGCGATACGCCTCGACCACGAAGGTCTACCGCGACGAACAATCGGGTGAGCTTGCAGGCCTCTCCCGCGTGCGCGCGATCACACAGGACGATGCCCATGTGTTCTGCCGCACAAACCAAGTAAAAGAAGAGATATTTAAGATATGGGACATCGTCCAGGAATTCTACGGGGTATTCGGATTCGAACTTTCCGTGCGTCTCTCGCTTCACGATCCGGAACAGCCGGAAAAATACCTGGGTACGCCGAAACTCTGGAAAGAATCGGAGGACGAATTGCGCAAGCTCGTAAAAGCGCGGGGTGTGAAAGCAGAAGAGGCGCCAGGCGAAGCGGCGCTCTACGGACCAAAGATAGACTTCATCGGCAAAGATGCATTGGGACGGCCGCACCAGGTGGCGACGATCCAGCTCGATATGAACCTGCCTGAACGCTTCGACCTCACCTGCACGAACGAGAGGGGCGAGAAAGAGCGGATCGTGATGATCCACGCCGCGATCATGGGATCGATCGAACGCTTCCTTTCGGTCATCATCGAACACTTCGCCGGCGCATTTCCTGTTTGGCTCGCGCCAGTGCAAGCTGCCGTTCTTCCCCTCAGCGAAAAATACCTTGGGTATGGGGAAAAGGTACGCATCGCACTTGAATCCACCGGCATCCGCGCCGAACTCTCCGATCCGAATGAATCGCTCGGCAAACGTATCCGCGAAGCGGAACTGCAGAAAATTCCTTATATACTTGTCGTCGGCGAACAAGAAGAAAGAGCCGGAACGGTAGCCATACGAAACCGGAAACGCGAACAGGAAACGAGTTCATTGGAAGTATTTTTAGAAAAACTCCTGAAGGAAATAGCCGAGAGGGCGATCTAAAAAGAAAAAGGCGCTCCGCGGGGTAGACGAAGCGCCTTGTAGGGTTCTGGCAGAATTTATTGCGAAGGAGGGAAAGGGGTCGATTTATTGAATCATATCAGTCTGGTGCCCGGCTTCGGCATGTTGAGAAAACCAATCGATTTCGGAATGGTCCTCGCCGACGCCAAGATTCACAGGAGTCGAGTCAAGGTGCTTCCTAAAAATATAGCCCGCAACCACCACGAGAGCAACAATCACGCAGATAAACTTTTTCATTTTCAGGTCCCTCCGTATTTCAAGGATCCACTAATCTGCTTGCAGTGTACCAAATTATGATGGAAATGTCAATATCACCAAAAAAACCGAAGATAATTGTTGTTCTCGGGCCCACGGCAAGCGGGAAATCAGCTCTGGCAGTCGAACTCGCACGGTTCCTCGGAACTCCTGCGGCACGAAAGCGCTTTGGTATTTCGGGCGCGGAGATCATCTCCGCCGATTCGCGGCAGGTGTATAAAGGAATGGACATCGGCACGGGCAAAGTGCCAATTTTGCATGCGCCGAAAGGCGCATCCGCGAAATTGAGCATCCCCGCGAAGGCGGGGATCCAGAAAAGTATTGCCCCAACCTATCGCGGCATTCCGCATCATCTTTTGGATGTTGCCTCGCCCAAAACACAATTCACGGTTGTTGATTATCGCCGGCTTGCACGAGCGGCGATCAAAAAGATCGCTGCGAAAAATAAAATTCCCATCGTCTGCGGAGGGACAGGTTTCTATATCGACGCGGCGCTCTATAACTACGCCCTGCCCGAAGTAAAAGCCGATCCGAAGCTCCGCCGCGCACTCGATAAAAACTCCGCGGAAGAACTATTTAAGCAATTACAGGCGCTGGATCCGGAACGCGCGGGACACATCGATCGATACAACAAGCGCCGCCTGATCCGCGCGCTCGAGATCGTGCTCTTAACCGGAAGGCCCGTCCCCCCTCCCGAAGAGGCGCAAAGCAAAATATCGCCATACGACATTTTAGAAATCGGCGTACGGCCGACGGATGATATGTTAAAAACAAAAATAAAAGCACGCCTGCTGAAGCGCATGCGGCAGGGCATGATCGAAGAAGTGCGCCGCCTGCATGATCAAGGCATAAGCTGGCAACGACTCGACGATTTCGGCTTGGAGTACCGTTTTGTGAGCCGCTACCTCCGAGGCATCATCACAAAGGAAGCGATGGTCAGAGAACTTGAGCGCGCGATCCGGCATTACGCCAAGCGCCAAATAACCTGGTTCAAGCGGGATAGGGAAATAGGCTGGATCCGGACCGCCACAGGGGCGGAAAAAGCCATCTCGGCCTTCCTTCGAACATGATGAGCCCGCCATAAGCAAGCAGGCGATTGCCTGTTCTTAAGATGGGTTTTATACTAAACAGTAGAAAATTGAGTCCGGATAGAGAGGTGGAAAATGGCTCCTCCGA
>JBGPNL010000132.1:0-3026 GCA_041487555.1 Minisyncoccia bacterium
ATGATGGCATCCGCGGCGCGAGTCAGCAGAAGATTTCTTCCCGAGTAGTCAAACCCGGTGTAAACAATCAAGTCGTGATAGTCGAGCGGCAGGCGATAGCTCTTCACGTGCGCCGCCTTGGAAGCCGCAGGCGAAAGACCGATAACAATGCCGCCGGCCTCCTTCGCGCCCTTCGCGGCCCAATACGGAATTCCGGTCGTGGCACCGGTAACCAGGATCATATTATGCTCGGCGATGAGCCTCCCGATTTCCTGCGCTTGCTCGATCACCTTCGGCGGGCAATACGTGGTGTCCGCAGAACCCGAAACGCAAATTTTATATTTAAGGTTACTCAGATCAATTGAGTTGTTGTTGTTTTTTGTTGCCATTGTTCAATTATAGCATGAAGGACTACGACTTTGGATCCCCGCCGGAGCCTGTCCTCGACCGGGATCGAGGGCGGGGACGAACTACCGCTGCCATAAAACAGCGCTAGTTCGATTTTTATAACTCCACGGTTTCGCCGAATTTCGGCACCTCGGTCTTTACCGCCATTTCATCGCGTATCTTCTGCGACAAAGCATCGGCGGAGGCCTGCTCGCCATGAGACAAGAACACCTTCTTGAGCGCGAGCCGCATCGGACGGATCCATCCAAGCAAACGCGGCTGGTCCGCGTGCGCGGAGTATCCCGGAATAACCTTTGATTTACAGCGCACCATAACATCCTCGCCGAAAATCCGCACGTGATCCGCCCCGTCCATGATCTGCCGCCCTAAAGAGCCGACTGCCTGATAACCGACAAAAAGAATGGTGCTCTTCGGATCGGGAAGATAGCGCACTTCATGATGCAGAATGCGCCCGCCCTGGGACATTCCCGAACCGGCGATGATGACCTTCGGTTGCGGCGCGTCATTGATCTCTTTCGACTGCTCGGTCGTAAGCGTAAGCCGAAGCCCGGGAAAATTCAAAATATCGTCTCCCGTACGCGCGATGGCCTGCGTCTCCTTATTGAAAAGATTCTCGTACTTTTTATATACGGCAGTCAGCTTGATCGCAAGCGGGGAATCGATAAACACCGGCACGCGCGGCACGCGCCCTTCCCGGAAAAGCTGGTGCATATGGTAGAGCAATTCCTGCGTGCGCTCCATGGCGAAAGCGGGGATCAAAAGAGTTCCCTTGTCGCGCGTAACATCTTCGATTGCGTCTTCGAGCATCTCCTTCCTTTTATCGACATCGTCATGCACCCGATCACCGTAGGTCGATTCAAGCACACAATAATCAGCGCGGTCGAACATTTCCGTCGTTTGGATGATGGGCGGCGGATAGTTGCCAAGGTCGCCCGAAAAGAGGATGGTCTTCCCTTCCGCAACCACCTTTATAATGGCCGATCCCAAGATGTGCCCCGCTTCAAAAAATTCGATCTGGAAATTACCGAGGGTGAACGGCACGTGATAATCTATTTTTTTCCACGTAGCCATTGCGCGGCTCACATCATCGACGTTGTAGAGGAGCGGCCTCCCCTCACGCTCGGCTTCTTTTGCGAGAATATGCTCGGAATCCAAAAGAAGGAGCTCTGAAAAATCCTTCGTAGGCGGCGTCGAATAAATGGTTCCGCCAAAACCGCTTTTGTGCAGCTGAGGGATGCGGCCGACGTGGTCCAGATGCGCATGCGTCACAAACACCGCCCTCACGTCTTTCGCATCATACGGAAACGGCTCGAAATTACGCCGTTCCGCGTAGTGGCTCCCCTGGTGCAAGCCGCAATCGATCATGATCTTTTCCCCGCCCGACTCAAGAACATAATTCGAGCCCGTCACTTCTCCCACCGCGCCATAGAAAGTTAGCTTCATCCCGCTAGAGACAGGAGGCGCTTTGCGCTTCCGTCGATACCTCGTAGACCTTTAATTGATTTATAAACATGATGGAAGAATTAAACTGAGTCATAGAGCCAGGTCGTCTCTAACGGGATTCATATTGCTTTATTATAACTTGTTTTTGTCAGACATTACAAAACCAAGGCACGCACCGTACGACTCCTTCCTTAATTGCTTTTTTTCAAGATATCTGGTATACTGCGACCAGATTCATTCGTCATAAAAATCGTCTGTCCGGAGGAAACTGTTGAAGCTCACGACCGAAGTCGATGGAGTGCTCTCGATCATCATCCCCGTTGAGGTTCCCGATTCCCTTCTCCCTAAAGGAAAAAAGCCGGCATATACGCACGCTGTCCCGCACGAAGATAGCGTCCCGAAAGAACGGCCGACGCGCCGACCGCGAGCCGACGATGTTCGCCCGCCGACGAAACCGAATCGAACACACCAGATCCACTCCTGTGGATTTCGGAGATAATTTTTCTTTAAGCTGCGCCCCTCCCGACGCGGCTTTTTATTTTCCACTCCTCAGTTCGCCGAGAAGCCGAACTGCCGTTTCTCGTTCGTTCCAGGGAGTTTTTTTGCCTTTCGCGATGTGTATAAAATCTTCGCTCCCCTTGCCGGTCAGAATGACCGCATCTCCGGGCTTGGCCAGCGCAAGCGCCTTTTTTATCGCTTCGCGGCGGTCGATAATCTTTTGAGCATGAAAACGTTCCTCATGCGTGGGGAAACCGGCGGCAATCTGCTCTAAGATTTCTTCCGATTTTTCGTTATATGGGTCTTCGTTGCTCAAAATAATCTCTTCGCAATATTCCGCAGCAATCGCGCCCATCTCCGGACGTTTCCATTTGTCCCGCCCGCCCCCGGCCGCTCCGAGAACGCAAATTAACTTATGACTTATAACTGATGGCTGATAATCCGCGCCCGCTATTAGTGATGAGCTATCGGTTATGAGTTCGCGCGCAGCGCGATATGCCGCGCGCAAAGAATCGGGGGTATGCGCATAATCGACGATCACCGCAAACGGTTTCCATTGTACGAATTCCATGCGCCCGGGAACGCCTTTAAAATGCCGGAGCGCTTCCTCGATCATTTTTTCGCCGACTCCCGCCTGTTTCGCGACCGCAACGGCGGCAGCGATGTTTGATTTATTAAAATCAGAAAGCAGGAATGGC
>JBGPNL010000133.1:0-2952 GCA_041487555.1 Minisyncoccia bacterium
CGGATATTGCGGTTTGGCCGAGTTACGGCTTGCCGCCTCTTTCCGCGAGCGATCTCAAAGATCGCTTGATTATTCTAAGTTCCTATTCCGGTAACACCGAGGAAACGATTGATGCATTCAATGAAGCGAAAAAGCGGCACCTTGCGGTCGCGGTGCTTGCCGCCGGCGGAAAGCTTATTAATATCGCAAAAAAATGGAACGTACCGTACGTGCAGATGCCCGATTTCCATATGCAGCCGCGGATGGCGACGGGACTCAGCCTTAAGGGGCTCCTTGCCCTGATGAACGAAAAGGCGGCATTGCTTGAAGCCGGTACGCTTGCTAAGGACCTTCTTTCATCCCGTGAAGAACATTCGGGGCGGGATCTCGCAAGAAAGCTTCACGGCACCATTCCCGTGATCTATGCATCTTTGCGTAATGCCGCCGTCGCTCAGAATTGGAAAATAAAATTCAACGAAACCGGAAAGATCCCCTCGTTCTGGAACGTGGTATCCGAACTGAATCACAACGAGATGACGGGGTTCGACGCAAAAACGAGAACTGCTCACATTTCAAAAAATTTCCATTTCATTTTTTTGAAAGACGGCGACGATGACAGGCGCATTATCAAGCGCATGAATGTAATGGAACGTTTGCTCCATGAGCGCGGGTTCAAGATAGAAGTGGTTTTGTTGCGCGATCGCCATTCGCGGTTGCACAAGATATTCAACGCGCTTTCGCTCGCCGACTGGACGGCGTATTATACCGCAAAACTTTACGATGTTGAGCCCGAACAGGTTCCGATGGTGGAGGAGTTCAAAAAGCTGATCGGAAGATAGGCATATCTGCCCCTTTCCACAGAGATGTGGCGTTTTTTGGTTTTGCCGGTTTTTTATCTATAATATAGATAAAAAAATTTGCGCTGAATGGACGTTGACGGACGGCAGCTGAGCAGATAAACTATCCGTAGTTGATTGTAAGTTCTCTTAGGAGGCGCTGTGAAAATAGCTTCACGGACGTTTATTGTATCCATCGTTCTCGTCGCGATTTTTAGCGTGGCATACAATCTTAGCCACAGGGATCCGGCACTCGGCTCGACCTCCCGAGATTGGAAGCGGATATTCCAAATTATCGATGAAAATTACGTCGATAATGTCGATCACTATGCGTGTTTCGAAAAGACGCAGAGCGGCGGCATCTCGGCCTGTCTCGATAGATTCAGTGAATATTTTTCCGGCAAAGAATGGAAGGAATTTTCTTCCATGGTGAATGGTCGCTATGCCGGAGTGGGCATGACCATGAAGCGCGACGGCACAAATATCCACCTATTCCCTTATCCGGGAATGCCGGCGTCCAAAGCAGGCATACTTCCGAATGACGTTCTCCTGCAAGTTGATTCAACGAAAATAACCCAGGAAGAAGACGCGAGCGAAAATGAATTAAGGCGGGCAGCGAACCTGGTTCGCGGAGAGCCCGGCACTACGGTACACGTGACGGTAAAACGCGGCGATGCGATTATCGGGCCGCTTTTCATCGTGCGAGAAAAGATCGTTGTTCCGTCTGTGTTGTACAAGAGGATCGCACCGACCATTGGTTATGTGCGGATCGGCCAATTCGGCGAATCAACGGCGACCGATTTTCTTCACGCCCTCGATGACCTTACCGATTACGGGGAAGATAAGAATATGTCTTTTATCTTCGACGTTCGGGGGAATCCGGGCGGTCTCGTGGATACGGTGGTTGCGATGTTGGAAGACATGGCACCGACGAGCAACGATCTTATCATCACGCTCAAATATAAAACTCGCAGCGAAGAAAAAAAGGCGGGAAAGGAAGGCAGGTTCGGATACGCGCACGGCGTGATATTGACCGACGGCTTTTCTGCTTCGGCCTCCGAAATTTTTGCGGGTACTCTTCAAGACTGGGGAAACTTTAAACTGGTCGGTGGGAAAACCTATGGAAAGGGCGTTGGACAGGTAATCGTCCCGCTCTATCGATGGCAGTCCGACAGCCCTGTTTTAAAGCTCACCACCTTTCATTATCTTGTGGGCAACAACCGAAAACCGGTTCTTGCAAAAAAAGGCCTTGCTCCAGACTATCCGGTCGAGGGCGCGCTCGCATCCGGCGACATAGAGCGATTCAAAAAAGACATGGCGAGCCATGACCCGACCAAGCCATACCTGAATCTCGAAATCGATAAGTCACTCAAGAAAGCGCTTGAGCTATTATCGAAGTAAACAAAAACGGCATATCATATGCCGTTTTTTTATTACCGATGGTGGAGGAATTCAAGAAGCTGATTAGCAATGGGTAGCGTTAGATTTTAAAATACAGAAGTTCATAATTTGGAGCATTCGATTTGACCCACCCCCTTTGGTGTTATAGATTGAAGATAGTAATTTCGGTCAAAGGAGCGAGTAAATAATGTTACCGGACGTTTTAACTAGAGGATTAAAAATAGTTTTTTGCGGGACTGCCGTTGGGGATCGGTCGGCAAAACGCCATTACTACTATGCTGGACCCGGAAACCAATTTTGGCCGACGCTCAAAAAACTCGGCTTGATTCCTGAAAATTTTCAGCTGGAGGAGTTCCGCACATTATCCGCATACGGCGTTGGTCTCACCGACCTTGTGAAAACTCGTTCGGGCCAGGATGCGAGCTTGAAAACCGAAGATTTCGACATTGCGACTTTTCGGACAAAGATTGAAAAATTCGCTCCAAAGGTTTTGGCATTCAATGGCAAAAAGGCAGCTGAGATGTTTCTTGACCGTTCCGTCGAATATGGACTCCAGAAAGAAAAGATCGGGAATACTCAAATTTTCGTTCTCCCTTCTACGTCGGGAGCGGCGCGTGGTTATTGGGACGAAAGCCAATGGGCAAAACTTATTATTAAAGCGGCGCGATAACCTCGCCCGCTTTTTCATCTTTATTTAAAAAATCCCTACTTTTTAGAGAAGCGAGGCATCTTTTCC
>JBGPNL010000134.1:0-2894 GCA_041487555.1 Minisyncoccia bacterium
ATAAAAAAGAGCGGGGCGACGCGGGATATCTCTTCGATCTTCGCCGCCTTGAAATAGAAAAACGTGATTAAAATGAAAAACATGCCGCCCAGAATGCCAAGCAGCGTCTGTGGCGTCGAAAGAACGCCGAATCCGTGAATAAAATAGATGGAAACGCTTAAAACAAAGCCGGTAATACCAACCACGATAACGGGTACGATGGGCTTATCGACCAATTTCGAAAGCACGAATTTATCGACGATGCTGCCCACTGCATAAACGAATGCGGCATAGATAGAGAGGACTATCCAGGTCATGAATTAGATATTCGCGAAATCGTTCCGCTTGATCACTTGATACGCCTTGATGAGTTCGGCGATGCCGTCGTCCAGCGTGACCTGCGTCTTGTATCCGGCCTTCTCGATCTTTTCGTTCGAGATAACATAATTGCGCTTGTCGGGATCCTCGCCGATTTTCGATTCAATGAAGGTGAACTTTGGCAGCTGCTTTTTGATTGCGGCGCAGAGCTCCGCCTTACTTAGATTTGCTTCGGAGAGGCCCACGTTGTATGTTTGGTTCTTCATTTTCTCGAAATTCTCCATCGCGTGCATGAAGGCGCGAACGACGTCGCGTACGTGAATGTAGTTGCGTTTGAAGTGCGCTTCAAAAAGCACAACGGCGCCGTCGTTCACTGCCCGGTAGACGAAGTCGTTCACCAGAAGGTCGAGGCGCATGCGCGGGCTTGCACCGAAAACCGTTGCGAGGCGCAGCGTGATCGCGTTCCCCGCTTCGAGTAATTCTTTCTCCGCTTGCACTTTGAGCTTGCCATAGAGCGAAACCGGGTCGAGCGCGCTTGTTTCGTCGCAAAACGCGACGCCTTCTGCCATGCGGCCATAACCGCTGTTGGTATTCGGGAAAATGATTTTCTGGGACTTATCGCGAAGTTTTAAAATGAGCTGCACCGCTTCGAGGTTAATCGTGCGCGCGGCAACGGGATCGCGGTCGCAGGCAGGCGCGCCCACAATGCAGGCAAGCGGGATGATGAAATCTTTTCCCACAATATACTTTGCAATAAGCTTTTCATCGCGTGCATCGCCACGGACAACTGTAAGCGTCTTATAGTTGCAAACGTCGAGAAGCGACGCCTGGTTGTACCAGAAATTATCAATAACCGCGACTTCGTGCCCCGCGCGCAAAAGCTCGGGGACGAGCACTGAGCCGATATATCCGGCACCGCCGGTTACGAGGATTCTTTTCATTATTTTAAACTCGATAACGATATTATATCACTCTTTGGGATTAACGGGAAAATAGAACACAACCCCCTTGTCGATTAAATTTTTATTGTTGGCCAGGATCTCTTTTTTAAAATTCCAGGCCAGCACGTAATAGATATCGGGGGGCGTAGTAATCTCATTTTCCATCACGACCGGGATATGCATCCCCGGCGAGTAAAGGCCACGGCGCAACTCATTCTTTTCGGTGAGGCATTCGATAAGATCGGTCCCGATGCCAAAATAATTCAAATGGGTGTTGCCCTTTACGGGCGCCCCGAAGCCAAACACACGCTTGCCGTCCTTTTTCGCTTTCCTCAGATATGCCAGACTCTTTTCCTTTAATCGCTGGATGTGACGATAGAACTCGTGGTACGTTCGGGCGTTGTTCGTCCCCGCGGCATCTTCCACCTTGCGCATGGCAAGCAGCCGTTCGCTCAGCTTGCGCTTTCCTTTGTGAGTAATGAAACCAATTACCGAACCGCCGTGTATCGGGGCGAGATAGGCGTCGAACATTTCCATTCCGTGGCGATTCAGGAGCGTCTCGATGGTCTTCAGTGTATAGTAGAGCAGGTGCTCGTGATAGATCTGGTCGAAAGCCAGGTTTTCCAAAATGCTTTTCATATAGAGGAACTGGACCATAAAAACGCCGTTCTCCTTGAGCCCCTCCTTAATGCCGTCGGCAACGGAATGAAGCTCTTCCAGGTGGAAGAAAACGCCGGCGGCGTTCACGACATCGAACTGCCTGCCGATCTCGCGCATCACCTGTAGGTTAAAAAACTTATTGAGCGTCGGGACTCCGGCTTCGACCGCCATTTTAGCAATCGTTTTCGAAGATTCGACACCCAAAACCTCGTATCCCAAACGCTGGAAATGCTTCAATTGCGTGCCATCATTTGATCCAATGTCGAGAACGGATTTGTTCGGAACATTTTTAAAAAAGCGCTCATCCACTTCCTCGGACATCTTGCGAAAATGTTCACCAAGCGACTTGGTAATGCCCGCGAGATACGTATGGTCTCCGAACATGATCTCCTTCTTGATTGTGTAATCAAGCTGCGCGGTAGCACACTTTTTACAATACAAAACCCGAAGCGGATAGAACGCCTCGGTGCCGACCTCTTCCTTCTTTAGAAAATGATTACCCCAAGGATGTTTCCCCAGGTCTATCACCAGTTCCAAATCGGTCGCGTCACATACGCGGCAGATCATGGTTTTAGTTGTCCATCACGCTGCGACACCATCGGATTTTTTACCGGCCACCATACTTTGAATTTCGAATCGTCGTAGCGAATGCTAAACTGGCCCTTCGGGTTGTAGTACTCAGACTGCTTGTAGTGAAAAATAATTTTGTCGGTGAGCGCAAGGTGCCCATTCGCAAATTTCGGCGGCACAAGCACCTGCCAATGATTCGTATCCGTGAGCGTGAACGACTCCCACTGGCCATATTGAGGCGAACCCACGATCGCGTTCAGCACCACGAAATAAAATCTGCCATGCATGCAGTCGATTAGCTTCCAAGTTTTGTCGTCGCCGTGCAAACCGCGCAACACATGCTTCGAGGAAGTGGAATAATCATCCTGCACAAAGTCCACCGAAATGCCGTTCTTTTTATAGATCGCTTCATTATACGTTTCCGTG
>JBGPNL010000135.1:0-2879 GCA_041487555.1 Minisyncoccia bacterium
CAGCGTTACTTCGGTAACCGTTTTCGGGCCGGATTCATTGAGTTTCGCGATAAATTTTTCCGTTTTCGCTTTCTGTTCGGGCGTCGTGTAAAAAACAGCGGAACGATATTGTGTGCCGACGTCATTCCCCTGCCTATTTAAAGTAGTGGGGTCGTGCGTGGCAAAAAACACGGTAAGCAGATCTTCAAAAGAAATTTGTGCTGGGTCAAATTCGATCTTCGTCGCCTCCGCATGGCCGGTTTTTCCGGTGCAGACCCGTTCATACGTGGGATTTTTTCCGCCAGCTGGCGGATTCCCGCCGGTGTATCCCGGCATTACCGAAATCACGCCCTTGAGTTCCTGAAACACCGCCTCGGTACACCAAAAGCATCCGCCGCCGAAAACCACCATCTGAATTTTTCTCTCCGAATTGGGTGGCATGCGAATAAGCTAACTAGCCGAATGTGAACGTGAACGCCTGCAAGCCGGGAGAGGAAATGATGAATTCAAGCAAGTGCTTCTGCGCTCCATCGGTGCAGACGCCATCCTGGGTACAAACTGCGGGATTATCGATAATGCGGTAAAGGCGATTTTCATTCACGGTCACGTAGCTTTTCCCGTTCTTGTAGAACACGTCGGCACCTTTCGATTTGGCATCGATCGGCTTCCCGTCGCTTAAGACTTCGACATCAATCGGACCTTTGACCGAACCGGCAACGAAATATACCCCCTTCGCCTGGTATAAGTAATCGATCCGGTCAGAACCGACCTGCCCCGAACCGACGGAGGCGGGAGTTTCCGCATATTCTGGCGCGATGTTCCACTGCCCAATAAGATAGAGGCTGTTCGCCTTAACAGCGGCCGGTTCCTTGAAGTACTGTTCCCCCGTCTTTCCGTAGTCGCCGTTCGCCAAGAATCCGTTGCGCGCAGCGCCGAAATAGGTCTCCGGGCTCATCGCTTCAATATTATCTTGACTGGGCGAAGTAATCGTATGATCAATCGCCATGTTGTCTCCGAGCGCATCAGTCCGCTGCTGCAAAAGCTCCTGGATCTTCCGCTCCGTTTCATCGTAATTCCCTTCGCCCACCTGGTCGTGCACGACATAACCCGCAATATTGATCAAATATTCGTGGGGCCAGTAGAGATTGCCGTATGCCTGCCACGTGCTTTGGTTCGAATCGAGTACCACCGGATATTTCACGCCGAATTTTGAGACCGCTGCCTTTACATTATTGATATCCTTCTCGAACTCGAATTCGGGAGTGTGCACACCCACGATCTCGAGCCCCGCATCATGATATTTTTGGTACCATTCGTTCAAATGCGGCAGCGTGCGGATGCAGTTGATGCAGCTGTAGGTCCAGAAATCAACGAGGATGACTTTCTTCCCGGCAAGATCGGAGAGCTTGAACGGTTCCGTATTCACGAATCCGGTCGGGTCCGAAAGTTCCACGGCCCGCTGATCTCCGTTCTTTACGTCGAGCGCCGCTATCGCTTTGATAGCTGCTGCGCTATCCACTGCGGCTTGCGGCGAAGAAGAAGGATTCAAGGGCGGGAGCGCGATCACCTCAACGCCGTTTCCGTTTTTGGACGCCACTGGAATCACTTTCATCGATTCGAGATACCAAATGACGCCCACGATAACGATGACGGTAACGACGAGAACGAATTTTCTTTTATGGGGGGCCATGGTTTCGTTTTTATCTTAAAAAGAACTGATTAAGCACATCTAAATTTGCGATAAGCGGCAGATCCTGCGTGAACACAAGGATGCCGAGAATAATGAGTATTGCGCCGAACAGTTTATTCACCCATGCAAGCCTCGTTACATAGCGGTTGATGATCTCTGCGCTCTGCGCGACGAAAAGCCCGACAATAAGGAACGGGATGCCGAGACCGAGCGCGTACGAAAGCAAAAGATAAAAAGCCTCGCCGGGAGCGGATGCCGCAAGGCCCAAGATGCCGCCGAGCACGGGACCGACGCACGGCGTCCATCCCGCAGCAAAGGCAAATCCGAAGAGGAGGGAGGTGAGATAACGCGAATGGAATTGTGTTTTGAGATTTAACTTATGGTCGTATTCGAGAAAGGGAATTTTGAAAAAACCCATAAGATACAGCCCGAAAAAAATAACGATTGCGCCGCCGATCCACGAAAGCCATTGCTGCACCATATATGCCGAATGTGCGAGCACGCTATTCAAAAGTACGCCCAAAATAGCGAAGACAATCGAAAATCCGAGCACGAAAAAGAAACTATTCAGAAAAATCGTGAAGCGCGACGGCTTCGAAGCGCTCGAAGACGATTCCCCCGCAAGATAGGCGAGAAATCCGGGAATGATGGGCAAAATGCACGGCGAAAGGAATGAAACGATGCCGGCGAAGAATGCAACGAAGATGGGTATCTGGAGCATGAAAATAAGTATACCACGGACCGTCCTCCTATTTCCGCGAGCGAAACAGGCGGACGGAGTTCAGGAGCGGAAGAAAATCGGTCGCGAAATTGTAGAACGCTGCGAGCGCCGGACCCGCGATGCCCGTGAGTACGAGCGCGAATCCCAGAATATTCGTCGCCGCCCAGATCCCCATATCCCACGAAATAACGGATGCCGTACGCCTGCCGAGCGAGATCATCTCCGGAATGCGCGCGAGATTATCGGTAAGGATCACGATATCGGCCGATTCCACGGCGACCGCGCTCCCCCCAGACCCCATTGCGATTCCAACATCGGAGCGGGCG
The DNA here is from genome assembly GCA_041487555.1 of Minisyncoccia bacterium. GTDB lineage: Bacteria > Patescibacteriota > Minisyncoccia > UBA6257 > 2-01-FULL-56-20 > DATLTV01. The sequence goes on from JBGPNL010000135.1 coordinate 2,717, forward strand.
AGCGCAGGCGCGTCATTTATGCCATCGCCCACCATCGCCACTTTTCCGGTCTTCGCGAGCTTCTCCAATTCAACAAGTTTTTCTTCGGGCAACATGGAGGCGCGGAAGGAATCGATGGCGAGCTCACGTGCGACAACGACGGAGTCGATCACGCAGAGCACGC
>JBGPNL010000136.1:0-2872 GCA_041487555.1 Minisyncoccia bacterium
AATCGAATCTGGGCAGATGACCCCGTCCCTCGGAACACTTGAAAAGATCGGCGACGCGCTTGGCATTAAAATGAATCGCTTCTTCTTGAAGGCGAACGGCGTGGAGGAATTGTTCTCTGATCCGTTCGTGAAAGCGCTCTACGACGGTCTGAGGCCGCTTCCTCTTTCTCGGTGGGAAGAAATGCACCGAAGAATCAAAGCAGCTGCTTCCGATAAATGATTGTCATCGATAAAAACATAAAGGAGCCACATCGTCTGGCTCCTTTTTTATTTACAAAGAGATAGGCCGCTAAAAACGAATGCCCGCGAGTTGGATCGAAAGAGCCGTGATAATAATTCCCAAGAGGAGCAGCGCTCCGAACGCGATGATCGCCACCTTCAATATCTGCGAAAAATCCGATTCTGGAGGATGCTCGTCGAGATCGTTTTTATACTTTCGCTTCATACAACCATCCCGTTTGTTTAGTGAAAACCTAAGTCTGCCGGATTTTGTGCGCCGGGAATGCGCTGAATCGTGCCGCCGCCTTCCTCGAATTTCTCGCGCAGGGCGGCTACTTCGTCCGCGAGCCTCACCGTCCCCGCCGGAAGCTCGTTGCGTTTTATCTGCCACCTTGACCAATAATCAATCACGAGCTTGCTGTCCCCGAATATTTGTTTCACACCCTCTTTTTCCGCGATTTGCAGCGCATATTTGAACGCGAGCAGTTCGCCGTAATTATTAGTCGCCAAAAGCCTTGGGATGAGATGTTTCCCGAAGCGGTTGAGCTTCTTCTTTGGAAATACCCTGCGAAGCAGATCTTCTCCCTTTTCGTCCGTAACGCTCACTTCAACACCCTTACCCCTCCCCGTTCCAGCGTCAAAATAGATTCCGGGCGCGAGCCTCTGGCGCTTCGGGGCCTGTTTTGGCTCATATTGGGCCCCAAGCGCAAGCCACCGTTCTGCAGTATAGATATCTTCAAACGCCTTATATCGGGCCCCCGCCCTGCCGGAAACGAGTCTTTCACACTCGTTCCAATTGTCCGTCACGCCCGCGGGACCATGCGGCACGACGTAGGCGTAATATTTCTTTTTCTTCGGCATAAATAGCTACTTGCGCTTGGACGCACTGATCAATTTCCAGGGAAATTTTTTGCCCGCAGCGAACGAAAATCCTGCGCTCTTTTTATGGCCCCCGCCATTGAACCTTTGCGCGATCTTTGAAACATCGACTGAGCCCGTAGAACGCAACGATACTTGTATTCGCCCCGAAACCTCGTACCAAACCAGGCCGAACGAATTTGTTTTCTTGGCAAGTATGTGCCCGAGATCGGAATTAAAGTGGTGCGACGCATTCAAAGCGAATATCTTGTGGCCGGCAAAACGGACCAATTCGGCACCCGTAAGCATTTCTTTCATGAGCATGGCCTCATGGCTCAGGATCAGCCCGCCCCTTTCGGCATAAATCTTTCTGCGTGAACCGTTTTCCAGTTCTTTCGCAATTTGATCCCATGCCCGAAAATCGCGTTCGGAGAGATCAATGCAGGCGAGTATTTCTTTCGAGCGCGGGACGACGAATCTCCAAAGATCGCTATCCTCGACATAACGAAGCAGCATCGGCACTTTTTTACGAGGATGAAAATAGTTCCATGCGAGCACGGCGCCGGAGTGGTGGAGATCGAACGAATACTTTTCCGTAAGCTTCGCGGCACGCTCCGAGGTAATATGATGATCGATCGCCGTCACGCAAACATTCTCTTTCGTGAGTTTCCGGACCAGGTCTTCGCGATACGTATAATCGATAAGATAGACCTCTTTGTTTTTAAGCTTGCAGGGCGGGGCAAAGCGATCGAACGCCGGAAGATACGCTGCCCTGTTCCCAAATTTTTTCCACGCCGCCCAAGCGCCACCAAAACCGTCACGGCATCCGCCGTGGTAAATGATGATTATTTTTTGTTTTGGGGGCTTCATACCTTTATATTATCGTTTTCCGAGGCGTTTGCGAATCTCATCGAATAGCCTGGCGTATTCTTCGGGGTGAGGTACGAAGCTTTTATCTCCAATAACGTTCTTCAAATTCTCGTACGGCATCCACCGGGCTTCCGAAACTTCTGTTTTTTGCAATTGCAGCTTGGCCAGGTCTAAGTCTATCCTGACGAGATATACGTCGGCGAAAGAATTGTTGATATACGTACCATTATTTAGAATATTGCGTTCTGTAACGGTAAATAAATATTCGAAATCTTTTTGGGTGAACATAAGTCCGAGTTCTTCGTTTGCTTCTCGCATAGCTGTTGTAAGCGAGTTCTCTCCGGCGGATATATGACCCGCGCTTCCTATATCCCATGCATTCGGCCAATTTTCTTTATTTGGAGACCTCTTCTGTATAAGAAGCTCTCCTTTTGAGTTTAAAATCCATAAGTCTACGACACGATGCCAATCTCCGTCGCTATGTATCTGTGATCTTAACTTCTTTTCCCCCGTCCGATTTCCTCTTGCATCCAGAACGTCCAAATACTCTTCGGCCATATTATTTTCTGGCTCTTTCAAGAGCCGCAATCCCCGGCAATTTTTTGCCAGCAAGAAAGTCGATCATTGCTCCCCCGCCAGTCGAGATAAAGCTGAATTTTTTGTCGAGATCGTACCTTTTGAGGAACATCACGGTCTCTCCCCCGCCCGCGAGCGAGAATGCCTTGCGATTCGCGGCAACCGCTTTTGCCACGGCAAGCGTACCCTTGGCGAATTGCTTCTTCTCGATCAACCCCAACGGCCCGCTCCAGATGATCATTCTCGCAGTTTTAATTTTTTCCGAAAAATTCTTGGCGGTTTCAGGGCCACAATCAACGATAGCGTCCTTATAAAACACGTTATCGCTCGGCAGTACTATATTTTTGTA
>JBGPNL010000137.1:0-2838 GCA_041487555.1 Minisyncoccia bacterium
CCTGGCTTCTGGACTTATTCGCTCTACTTTATTCCCAGCGCCTGACTGAGCATCCTTTGGTCAAAACCCACGATCACCTGATTGTCTACCACAATCACCGGCACGCCAAGCTGATGAGACGCATTCACCATCTCCTCGCGGGCCTTCGCGTCTTCCGCGACATTGTGCTCTTCATAGGCGATATTATTCTTTTTGAAAAACTCCTTCGCCATCCTGCAATAGACGCACGTCGGAGTACTGTAGATCTTTACTTGGGGCATGATAATGAAAATAGTTAAGAAACGACCTTTTTGTTTATTTGTTGTTCGATCTTATGGGAAACGACCTTCTCTCCGAAAATAATCCAGACGTTTATTAAGACCAACACCAACCCCGCGATCAGGTTGCTCCATTTCATAATGGAAATACTTGAGAATCCCAAAAGCCACGGGGAAAGAAGAATCCAAACGCCCAATATAAGTTCGGTCCAGTTTGCGGTCACCTTTACATTATAGCACGTCTGTCAAGGAATGAATCTTAAAACAAAAATTCCCCGTTTGACCGGGGAATTTTTGTTTTATTGCTGTTTTGGTTTATCTTCCGAACGACTGCGTCCGCGCACGGTGGCAGTCGCGGCAGAGTAATTGCCCTACGCGCGACGGATCCGGCTTGAACGGAAGCTTCTCAATCGGAGCATTGCACTTGGAGCAGGTCCATCCGCCCGTGCAGCCATCGGAATCGCCCGCGGTGTGCATGACCCGCTCGGCCCCGCCCATTTGATCGTTATACGCCATTGATTTTTGAAAATCTCTATTTTAGTTTTTTGTTTCGCCCTTTATGTGGAAGAGTGTCCCGGCGAAACGCGCTCGGTGAACGGGACCATGCAATGGTCCCGCACCAAACATAACGCCCGAACTACTTGGAATGTCGCGGTTTTGTTATTTTGCCTTTAAAAAACCTTCGATTGCCGTCTGGAATTGAGCGAACGGCAATGCACCGAGGAATTGCTGGCTGTTCACGAAAATGGTCGGCGTAGAATTCACTCCTGCCGCTTGGGCGTCGGCCGTATCCTGATCAATCTGCGTTTTGTATTTGCCGGAGTCGAAGCATGAAGCAAACGCATTCGCATCAAGATTCAAGCTCCGCGCAAACCCGAGGAAAAGCGCGCGATTGAAGAATCCGTCATCCTCGCCGTTCGCGGCATCCTTCAATTTCGATTGATACAGCAAATCGTGGAATTCCCAAAACTTTCCCTGATCTTTCGCGCAATCGGCGGCGGCGGCGGCATCGTGCGACTCATTCGCGGTCGAGGGTAATCCCGGACGCCTGTCGAGAAACGCGAAATTTTTGAATACCAGCTTCACCTTTCCGGTCTTTACGTACTGCGTCCTGATCTGCGCTTCGGCGCCAGAAAAGAATTGGCCGCAGAATGGGCACTGATAGTCGCCATACTCGATAACGGTGACCGGAGCATTGGAACTTCCCAAAACAGCGTCGCTCGCCGAAACTTTCGGCGCGATCCCCGCAGGGGGTGTCGGCGTCGGGGCACTCGGAACATTCGGCGTTCCTCCTGTATTCGCGGGCGCGTTTTTGCTTCCCACGAGATACAAGATTGATCCGGAAACCATTATTCCCGCGACCAAGATGCTTATGGGCAAAAGATAATCCCTTTTTCTTTCTTCGACGATAACGCTCGCCTTCCCGGCCTCGATGACAACGTCAGCTTCGACGGACTCTGGGTGATGTTTTTCGTTCATTGATTAAAAGTATAGCAAACAGCAATTTTTATTGTCAACCCCTTGTTTTGGGGGCAGGAACCTGCCCGTGGTAGTCCGCGATCAGGGCATAATCGCGGGGAAAAAACTTTGAGGCGATATGGAAAATAGAGTAGGTAATAAAAGGCGCGGCAAATACGTCGATCGAGTAATGCACGTGCGCGAGGAGTACGCTCGCGCCGAAAAAGACGGAGACCGCAAGAAAAATATTCCGCCACAATCTTTCGCGCCAAAAAATCAATGCCATAAGAAACGGCAGGCCCGTGTGCCCGGAAAAAAAGAAATTTCCGCTAAAATTTATCGCGTTGTACACATGGGCGCCCATCCCGCGAACATCAAAAAAATTTCTCGGATAAATACCGACGTGGGTGAGGTCGACGAAAAACGAACGAATGACGGCAAACAACGCCGTTGCCTTAATGCCGAAGAGCAGATAACGCGGCTTTAAAACGAAAAGCGCAATCGCAACGAGCGTGATCACAATCGCCCCCTGCACGATCACGAAATCCAAATTCAAGACGGGGAGATTATCCAAAAATATGTCGCCGACGAAATGAGAGCCCAGCGCCCTGCGCGCCGAATAATTTCCCGCGCCTACCTGAATCATGAGCGCAAGCCATAAGAGTAAAAGTCCCAAATAGAGCGAATGCTTTCTTTCCGGATTCCAAAAGCCTCTGTGCCCGAAGAAAATATCTTTCATCCCGTTAGAAGCAGATCGCGATCGATGCGAGTCTGTAGAATTATTTTATGGCAACAGCTATGCATATAGGCTAAACTTTATTATTTGAAAACGCGATCGCGCCTGCCTGCCGGTAGGCGGGGCTTCTAACGGGATTCATCCCTCCAGAGACAGGAAACGCCCTGCATTTCCGTTGATACTCGGTAAGACCTTTGGTTGAAGCATGAAAATAGTTATTGAAAAAATTAAGCTTGATTGGCCATCGGATAATCTCTAACGGGGTTCATCTCGTTTATTATACACCCCAAAAACCCATCTCAGAAATACCTTCGGTCGCGCAACAGGGACAGAACCATCCGCATGGACTATAATTGATGTACACACGCCAATGACATCAGCCGCCGC
>JBGPNL010000138.1:0-2585 GCA_041487555.1 Minisyncoccia bacterium
CAGCCGCGGGATGGAGTATCGGCACAACAAGCTTGCCGAGCAAGGGAAACGCCCGCCCTTGGTCGCGCGTGATCTTCGCCTCGGGTAAAAAATAATTCATGGCGAATCGGCCGAGGGGTACGATAATTTTTGGATTTATGATCTGAATCTGGCGTTTCAGATAAGGCTTATACGCAGCGATCTCTTCCGGCAACGGATCGCGATTATCCGGCGGGCGGCGCTTTACGATGTTTGTAATATAGACATCCCCGCGCTTCCAGCCGATGCTCTGAATACACTCGTCAAGCAACTTCCCGCCGCGGCCCACGAACGGCCGCTTCTGTATGTCTTCGTTTGCGCCCGGCGCTTCGCCGATAAACATCACATCGCAGTCGACATTTCCCTCGCCAAAAACCAAGTTCGTCGAAAGCGGAAGCGATTTATCCGCCGCCATTTCGGCCTCGAGTTGTTTCAGTTCCTGTTCTTTCTCCATAAAGTCAATTATAATTGAAACAGATGTTTTCAGGAACCGGAGGTGGTGATGACGAAAAAATTGGAACCGATCATTCTTGAGCTCCAAGAACTCGTGAAACAATTTGTGAATGAATATCCCGGCTACAGCGGAGAACTTGCCGATCAGCTCGGTGTATCGAGGCCGACCATCGCTCGATGGGCCGAAGGCAAGAATTTGCCATATCCAGCCATGGCAAAAGTTTGCGTAGCACAGCTCAAAAAATTGCTAAAGCGTTAAACCGGAGAGATCCGGTTTTTTATTTGCCCAAAACCGGCAACCGTGATAGAAAGTAGGCAGCAAATCGAGAAGGAGAAAATGAATGAACTTCAAAATTCAACGCGCAGATTCGCGGCACCGCAAGGATATTAATCGCTTAATTGTTGACGCAAAAATCGGCGGGCTGATCCGCGGCCCCATCACCAGAGATTCATTTTTTGTCCGGGTCGACGGAAAGATCGTCGGATTCGCGAGTATGGAATTTATTGGGGAACAGGCGGCGATACTGCAGAGTATTTCCGTAGAGCGGGAATACCGCCATCACGGCATCGGTTCGGCGCTCATCGAACACCGCATCAATCTTGCAAAGCGGCGAGGGGTGAGAACGATCGCCTTTGTCACGATGTACTACCATTTCAACTTCTATAAAAGGCGCGGCTTTAAAACCTGTCCGCGTAAGAACCTCCCGGATTTTCTCCAAAATTATCCGCAGTTCGCCGCACAGCGTTACAAGAAATGCGCGGTGATGGTCGGAGTGTTTAACTGACGGCGAGAACTACTCGCCGTTTTTATTTGCAAAAGCAGAAGCGATATGATAAAAGATATGTAGCAAATTAACTGAAAAAGGAGTTGGTATGCCGCTTACAAACGATGTGGTTGCGAAAGAGATCAGGGGCGTCACGAAAGAACCATTTGATTTCTGGCTTTTGAACCTCAAAAACGATTACAGAAATCTCGCTTTATTTTTCGACAAGGTCGACATCCCTCGTGGAGCGGAGCTTTTCACGAGCGAAGGCGTCTTCCCCGGAAAAGCGGCGGATCCGATCTTCAAGGAAGCGCCGTACGTTTGCGAAACCGTGAACGACCTCCGGCCGTGCACCCGCAGCCTTTTGATCGAGTTTGCGAAGGGCATGCAAGGGGTGAGGAGCGCAACGCCGCAGCCAGAAATTCGGAAGATCATCGGACGGGCAAAACGGAAAGGCGTCAAACTGTGGCTCGGAACACCATACTTCGAGGAAGGCCCGCGGCTCTATAATGCCTACGTTCTTTTCGAAAACGGCGAGATCAGTTTCGTGCACAGAAAAAAATTCCTCTGGGCGGGAAAAAAGGACTCGGAGGTGGGCATCTATGAAGCATGCGGCACGGACAGACGCGCGGCCATTTCCACGAAAACATACGATGGCATATTCGAAAAAAGGGCTTACCTCATTTGCCAGGAGGCCGACGCCTATTACTGCGACAAATGGCGTGAACGCCCGACGCACATTCCCGAAGTGAGGGCCGCGAGACCGGAATTCGTCGTGATCCCCGCACATTGGTGCGGATTCGACGGAGACAGCCCCACGCAGATCAAGAAACACGCCGACGTCCTCGTCCGGACCGCGCGAATGATCGCCCGAAGGATCGAAGATCCGATAGACAGGCTTTCCGCCGTTCGCAAACAAGGAGTAATCGTCCTGGTGGTGAACGCACACGAAGTATACGTTTGCGGGCCGGTGAGCGAAGAACACACGAAGGTACGCGTGTACGCCCGCCAGCCGGAACGCGGCTGGCTCCGCATCACGAATGATGGGGTCACGACCGGAACGTTTTAGGACGCCTTGGCAGTTTTTCGCCCCAACCGCTTGTTGGGGTTTTTATTTGATAAAAATCGGCAAGCATGTTAAAACAGAGGCAGCAATCGACAGTTTCAGATGGAGGTTTTTCATGAAAGCAGAAGTTGTACTTGATACTCACGACCTTGGCCTTGTCATGCCGGGACCGAAAAGAAATGAAAGTATACGCATTAATGGCGATTACCCCCGCAACGCCCGTTCCCGCTGGCTTTTTTCGCAGCTGGGGCTCATGCATATTGTCGCGCCACATTTTCCGAAAG